>CALLIQ010000304.1 GCA_938008925.1 uncultured Acidimicrobiales bacterium | reverse complement strand
ATCGACCGTGTCGTTCTTCGCGGTCAGAACCAGGTCGGCCGACGGTTCGACCGTGACGCGACGCAGCGGCGTGTCGGACGTGAAGAACTCACCGATGGTCTCCGCTTCGTATTCGAGCGTGGCGACGTTGTCGATGTCGGTGTTCTCGGTCCCGGCGTCGACCGTCACCTGGAATTCGACCACGTAGTCGGTACCCGTCGAGGCGAAGGGGGCGACGCGACCTCCGGTGCCAGCGCTCGCCCCGGTGCCGAGGTAGAAGAGGACCTCGTCTGCGGTTCCGTCGTACACGGCGTTCGCGGTGCCGATGTTGTCGCCATCGACGATCGTCGCCGAGTTGGGAACGTACGTGGTTCCGGCGGGGATGGCGTCGCGCAGCGCGGTGTCGAGCGCGGCGTCTTCACCCTGGTTCGAGAACGCGATCGTGTAGGTGAGCGTGTCGCCGACGTTGACGTCACCGCCGTCATCGTCGATCACGATCTTGTCGAGGTCGAGCACGAGGTTCGGCACGAAGATGTCGATCGCGGTCGTCACGACGCCGGGGTAGTACCAGTCGCCGGCCGAGCGGAGTTGTACGACGGCCGACGTCGCTCCCGGCGGAACGATGCCGACCGTCTCGATGATCTTCGCGTCGAAGCCGAGCTGGTCGTAGTAGTTGGGGTCGCCACCGGTCGCGTATGCGCCGCCGTCGGTGATCCGAGAGTTGAAGAAGTTGGTGGTCGGGCTCAGCGCGTCGCCGAGGCGGGTGCCGTTGAGCTGGGCGTAGTCGCCGGTGTAGCGGTCGTCGCCCTCGTAGGCGACGAAGCCGATCTCCGCGTTGACGGGGCCGACCGGCGGCGACAGGAAGCCGGAGACCGTGATGTCGACCGGGTTGCCACTGTTGACGCGCTGGAAGCCGTCGAAGACGGCCAGGTTTCGGAACGGCTGGTTCGGGTCGTCGGTGACCACGATGAGGGTCCAACCCGCATGTCGGCCACCACCCGTCGAGCGGTTGACGTTCGCGGTGGTGTAGGAACCGCCACCGGCGGCCTGGACGATCGAGGTGACGTCGGCGAAGGCTTGGTAGGTCGACCCCGAGGTGTAGATGTTGGCGGCCGGGGCGGTCACGGTCTGGTAGCCGGACCCGGGAGCGGCGAACTCCACGGTGTCTCTGGCGGCGGCGGTCGAGACAGCACCCCAGAAGAGGCCGGCCCACGTGACCGACGCGCCGGCCGGGAGATCGAACACGGCGGACGATGAGTTGAAGGTCGACGGGTCGCCGTCGACATCGACGTCGATCATCGAGAAGGAGTTGTTTGCCTGCGCGGTGCCGCCCGGATTGTTCTTGGCATCGCCGCAGATACCGGTCGTTCCACTACACGTCAGCAGCGTGTTCGCGGCGAAGACGATGTCGCCGCTCTGGTTGACCGAGAAGACGGGCGCGTCGAAAGGCTCGACGGCGGCAGCGGGGGATGGACCCGTTGTCGTGACGAGCGTTGCGACGATGAGCACGGCGACGACGGGGCGAACCAGGCGTCGACCGATGCGGCGGAGCCACAGGTCGATTGAGTTGTGCATGATGTGTCCTGGCGGGGACTGGGGCGAGCGAATGGGGCGGGAAAGAAGTTCGTGGTGTTCGTGTCGGTCAGCCGGAGCCGACGAGCGTCAGGGCGATGACCCAGGTCGCGACGATGGCGAACACGGCGAGTCCGCCGAGCACGCGAGTCCAGTGCTGGGCGCGCCAGGTCTCGTCGGCGAACAGGCCGAGGTCGCCTTCGAGGCGAGCGGTGCGGAACTCACGGGCGACGAAGGGGGTGGTGATGGCGAACGCGAGGCCGAGGAGACCCATGAAGAGCCAACCGATCACGCCGATCCAGAGCGCCGGCGTCTTCGTCATGGCCCATCGATTGATGGCGTGGCCCACCTGCCAGCGGACGACCGGGGGAGTGGCACGCCCACCCGCCTTCGCGGTCGCGGTGGTGAGGCACTGGTCGGCTTCGTCGAACCAGCCGAGGCCGGCGTAGCTGGAAGCGAGCTGCCACCACGGACCGGGCTCTTCTGGAGCGAGTGTGGTGGCCTGGCGGGCGGCGGTGTCGGCGCCGCGCAGATCGTTGCGGGCCAGAAGGGCGGCGCTCATGGCGGTGAGCCCTGCGGCCTTCTCCCGGCGCGAGAGGTCACGGCCGTTGGCGATGCGTTCGTTGAGACGGGTGATTTCGGCCTTCGCGGTCCGGTTCCACGGACGGTTCGCGGTGGCGATGGCGAGCAAGCCGTCGACCTCAATGTCGTCGGGGCGCAGGTTGCGCGCCGAACGAGCAACCCGTTCCGCCTGGCGCCAGTTGCGCTGGGCGATCAGGGAGACCGCCTCGGCCTTGAGGGTCGCTCCTGCTGCGGGCGACGTCGGCCAGGTCGCGGTTCCCTGCCGAGCGGCGCCTGCGGGCGCTGCGTTGCCTGCTGGAACGCTGCCAGACGCGGTCGGTCGCGCCGCACTGGAGGCACGTCGCTGGGTCGTCTTTTCGCGGCGCTGATCGGGGGAAACCGGAGCTGTCACCGTGCTCCATCGGCACTTCTCGTGCGGAATCGAGGGTGCCGGCGGTCGGTCAGCCGAGAGTGTCAGAAGGGGGCAGTAGGGTGACTCCGATGGCGGAGCCCGATGACACACAGACCCCTGCCCCCGGTTTCGAAGGGCGGCTCTTCGAGGGCCTGAATCCGGCCCAGCTCGAGGCCGTGACCCACACCGGCGGACCGCTCCTGATCGTCGCCGGCGCTGGCTCGGGCAAGACCCGCGTGTTGACGCGGCGCATCGCTTGGCTGATCGACGAGGGGCACTCGCCGTTCGAGATCCTCGCCATCACGTTCACCAACAAGGCCGCAAATGAGATGAAGCACCGCGTGCAGGCGCTCATCGGCCCGGTCGCACAGAAGATGTGGGTGTCCACGTTCCACTCGGCGTGCGTGCGCATCCTGCGGCGTGAAGCAGCCCAGCTTGGCTACACGTCCAACTTCACGATCTATGACCAGACCGACGCCCAGCGGCTGATCGGCTACGTCTTGAAAGACCTCGGGATCGACCCGAAGCGCTTCCCGCCTCGCTCGCTCCACAACACGATTTCGTCGGTCAAGAACGAAGGCCTCGACCCCGACACCTTCAGCGATCGCGCCACGGTGATCACCGAGAAGAAGGCGGCCGACGTCTACCAGGAGTACCAGCGGCGACTCGTTCAGGCCGGTGCCATGGACTTCGACGATCTCCTGCTCAACTCCGTACGGCTGTTCCGCAAGTCACCCGAGGCGCTCGAGAGCTACCGCCGCCGCTTCGGCCACCTCCTCGTCGACGAGTACCAAGACACCAACTCGGTCCAGAACGAACTCGTGCTCAAACTCGCCGACCAGCACCGCCAAGTCACGGTGGTTGGTGACAACGACCAGTCGGTGTACCGCTTTCGCGGCGCAGACATCCGCAACATTCTCCAGTTCGAAGAGGCGTTCCCCGACACCACCGTCGTGCTGCTCGAACAGAACTACCGGTCGACCCAGACCATCCTCGACGCCGCCAACGCGGTCATCACCAACAACTTTGGTCGCAAGCCGAAGAACCTCTGGACCGACGAGGGTCCTGGCGATGCGATCACCCGCTTCCACGCCGACGACGAGGTCGACGAGAGTCAGTACGTCGCCAACGAACTGTCACGGCTCCACGATGGGGGCGACTACCGGTGGGGCGAGATGGCGGTGTTCTACCGCACCAACGCGCAGAGCCGCGTGCTCGAGGAGTACCTCATGCGCGTCGGCATCCCCTACAAGGTCATCGGCGGCACTCGGTTCTATGACCGCAAGGAAGTCAAGGACGCGATCGCCTACCTCAAGTGCGTCGCCAACCCCAGCGACGAGGTCTCTCTCAAGCGCATTCTGAACACCCCGAAGCGCGGGATCGGCGACACCTCGGTCGCCAAGATCGATGCCTTCGCCCAGTTGCACGGCTACACGTTCTTCCAGGCGCTCGAGCGAGCCGACGACGCTGGTGTCTCCGGCACGGCGGTCCGGGGGATCGCGTCGTTCCTCCAACTTCATCAGAGCTTCGTCCTCGAGCTCGACAAGGGTCCGGCCCCGACCCTCGAGGCCATCTTGCGAGACACCGGCTACGTCGTCGAGCTCGAAGACCAACGGTCGGTCGAGGCCGAGAGCCGCGTCGAGAACCTCCAAGAGCTGGTCGGCGTGTCCCGCCAGTTCGAAACGGTCGAGGAGTTCTTGGAACAGGTGAGTCTGGTGTCCGACTCCGACGACATCGAGGAAGACGACTCCGCCGTCATCTTGATGACCCTGCACGCAGCCAAGGGGCTCGAGTTCCCGGTGGTGTTCATGCTCGGCCTCGAGGACGGCATCTTCCCGCACCTTCGGGCGCTCACCGACCCCGACGAGCTCGAGGAGGAACGACGGCTCTGCTACGTCGGCATCACCCGGGCCGAGCAGCGCCTCTACCTCACGCACGCCTGGAGCCGCATGCTCTTCGGGCAGAGTCAGTACAACCCACCGAGCCGGTTCCTCGACGAGATCCCGGCCGAGCTCATGACCGATGCCGAAGGGAGCCGAGGCAAAGGTCGCCGATTGACGTCGACCACCTTCGGCGCCAGTGGAACGAGTTCGGGCGCCAGTCGCATGGCCGAGTCGCGAAACCGCATGGTCGATTCGGCGCTGAAACCTCGCGGCCCCGAGATGTCGGGCGCCGACGAAGCCGGTCTCAAGATCGGCGACGATGTCCGCCACAACAAGTGGGGCGAGGGCGTGATCCTCGATCTCCGCGGCCAGGGCGACAAGACCGAAGCCGTCGTGCGGTTCCCGTCCCTCGGTCAGGAAAAGACACTGCTACTCGCCTGGGCCCCGCTCGAGAAGATCTGACTCACGGGACGAAGAGCGGCGGGATCGCCAGGACGAGGATCGCGGTCGCGATGGCGACGGCGATCACGACCTTGGCGTTGTCCCACACCAGCACGGTCTGGTCTCGGTGGCGATGATCGTGAATCCACGCGAGCTTGTTGAGCAGCGCGCTTCGCGAAACCAGAGCGAAACGCCAGACGTAGGCAACGCCCACCGCTGAGGCGATGAGGATCGCGCCGTAGTAGATCAGGGCGTCTCGACCGGTGGCGAGCCCCGTCTCCCCCTGTCTGGCCACGTCGACCGAGACGAACCCAACGGCCGTCAGTGGCGAAACGAGAAGCATCCAGTTCGGGACGACCTTTCCGAGCTCGAGGAACAACGAACCCCCCGTCTGAGCGTTGCCGTACTCGAACGATGCGATCGCTGGTCGTTCTGCCGGAGACGCACGACCGGACAACCCTCTGACGAGCATGGGGATGTGGACCGATGCGCACGCGAGCCCCAACCCTTGGAGCAGCGCAGCGAATGCAGTCGAGAAGAAGGCACTGAGGAACACGACCGGGAGGTCGCTCGCGTCCAGACCGTCTCGTAGCGCAGGCCCGGCCGACAAGGCGACGAAGACCGCTGGAACGGCGACCGAGATCACGAAGAACACCGGGATGGCCACGATGAAGATCAGCGAGGAAATCGAACCGATCGTGCTGTAGAGGACTCGCTTGTGGTGCCACCACGGCATGGGTGTGAAGCCGGCGGCGTGCCGTTGAAGATGCCGGTACAGCATCGGAAACCGCGCGAACGCGAGTCGGAACTGACCGTGGGCCGACGCGTTCATCGCTGCGACGCCACCGAGACCGACGGTGGTCACCAGGCCCAACGCTGCGGCCATTGCCTTTCGGCTGCGAACCCGACTGGACGTGTGATCGTCGAGGAACTCCAGGGTGCATCGCTCGGTTCCCGTCGCGATCTCGAGGCGCGTCCACGACTGGACGGTGACGTCGATGTCGTCGAGGGCCGCGTTCATCACGCCGCCACCCTCGGATGCCACGACCAGGCGAGTCTCGTCGACCGTGATCGCAGCCGGCTCGGGGTCCGATCCGTCGATCGACGCCATCGCGTATGCGCGGTTGATGCCGTCATGGTCGATGGCGGCATCGAGCGGAATCGGGTCGGTCGAGGTGACGCCCGGTTCGTGCCAGGGGTGGAACGACTCCGCTTCGTCCCACAGGTCGTCGATGGTGTCAGCCAGCTCGGCGGGGGAGAGGTTTCGCATGGTGGAGATGCTCAGTGAAGTCGGCCGTTGTCGACGACCGTTGGATCCCCACTCCGGAGCAGTTTGAGCGTCTGAGCGATCCGCAGAAACAGCGGGCTGAAGTCGTTTGCCAAGGCGTCGTTGGAGGTTGCGAAGGCGAGGACGCAGCACCGATCCCCGCCTTCGTCACCAGGGAGGACCGGGCCGTGGGGAACGAGGAAGGTCTCGCTGAACACACCGCGCGCCGAACCGAGATCGGTGCGGATGAACTGGTGGCGACGCAGCCGAACGGCGTCGCCGGCCGGGAGCTCGATGATCTCGGGCGGTGCGAGGTTGCTCGTGGCGACGATCCGGCGATCGGTCGACTCGGCGAAGACGTGTTCATTCGAGGCCGCGATCAGCAACGTCGGAGCGGTGAGTGCCATGTCGACACCCAGATCGGATCGGGACAGCGAACCGATCGCGCAGTTCGCGCTGACCAGCAAGGGTTCGGCGTCGGCGTCGGCATCGGCATCGTCGTCGGCCGGCCACAGGTCGAGGTACGCGGCGCCGTAGGTCGCGCGCATGGCCGCCATCGCGGCGTTGTAGTGCGCCATGGAGACCTCGAGCCGGCGACGGTGCGTCGTCGACCAACCCTCGGTGTTGGCGAGGGCCTTGGCCGCAGTGTCCAGCATCGATCGCTGACCGGCGGGGTCGAGGGGTACCTCGTGCCAGGGGTCGGGGAGCACGAGGCCGTAGCTGTCGACGGGCTCGGTGGTGGTCTGGTCAGTCATCGCTGTCGGCCTCCGTGAGGATGATCGTTCCGTAGGTGTTCGAGGCGCCGATCGGTTCGGCGTCGAGTCCGGTGATCTGATCGACCAGGGGACCGTCGAAGGTCGCGTGACCCTGGCCGGTCACGACGTCGACGTCGCCATCGAAGCCCGAGGCGTGCCAGTTGCTGGCCAAGCTCTCGCCTTCCCATCCGACGTCATAGATCGTGCCGATCGTGGACGCCGCCTGGATGCCGTCATCGGCCACCCCGACCACGGCGGTGCCAAACGTTCTGGCGCCCGACGTGACGGCGATCGTCGGTGTCACCGCCGTCTGCACAGCGACCGCCGTCTGTTGAGTTCCCTGTGAGAGCCCGACAGCGGTTCGGCCGAGCTGGCCGCCTCCGCCGCCACCTCCGGTCACCAGGGCCGGGATGGCCCCTTGAGCGGGCGCTGCGCTGAATCGCGCCGCCCCCGCTCCTGCGACGGTCAGCGTTCCGAGTGCGAGATCCATGACGCCGATCGTGTTGCCCGTTCGGGGATCGACGCTGTCGGTGGCGAACAGGATCGAGTCGACCGCCAGCTTGGTGATCGCCCCACCGAGGAGCACTCCGGCGGCGAAGGGTGCGAGCGGCGTGAAGAGAGCCACGATGCTGAGCGCCGTCGTGATTGCACCGAGCGCTCGACTGAGCCCCCACAGCGCTCGTTCCCAGTCGCCCGTGGCCAGACCGACCGCGAAGTCCCAGACGCCGGTGACGAGATCGGTCGCGAGATTGACGACGAACCCGCTGACCGCGCTCCACGCCTGGGAGAACAAGCCGGGGTCCGACAGGTCGCCGAGCCTGACGTCATCGAGCGCCCGACCGGTCGCGAAGTCGAGGGCGTCATGGTCGTCGCGCAGGCCATCCCACTCGTCCTTCGAGCGTTGGAGTTCGTCGCGTGCGGTCTCGAGATTCGCGTCGGCGTTGCTGGCTCGAGACCGAGCGTCGTCGAGGTCCAGCTGGACCTGGACCCGGTGGTCCTCCGAGCCGCACACGACCGTGTCGAAGTTGTCGAGCTGGTACTGGAGCCGGTTGCGCTGGCTGCGAGCGTTCGTCGCACTCGTCTCCGCGGTCTGCACCTCGTTCCACCGGGTGTTCGCTCTCGCCAGCGCAGCGTTCGCCTCCTCCCGCAGTGCGACGAGATCGTCGTGGTGCGTTCGAAAGATCGACGAGACCGTCCGAGCCCGTTCCGGGACCTCTCCGAGGCGCGTGCCGATGTCACCGGTCAGCGAGCGGAACGCGTCGGCCGTCTCGCCCTCGAACTCGGCTTCCGAGTCATTGACCAGGTTCGTGAACGACGTCGCGACGAGGTCGGTCGTCTCCGCCAGGTTGGTGAAGAACGTCGCGAGGCCATCGAACTCATCGGGGAGCGCCTCGATGGGGGGACCGTCGACGTCGAGCACCGCAGACCAGGGCAACGCAGGGCCCGCCAACTGACCTCCGGGAGGAGCCATCAGTCGCCTCCCTCGAGCGACGCCGCCATCTGGGCGTCGCCCTCCTCGAAGACCTGGGCGATGCCGGCGAGCGCATCGGTGACGACGCTCAAGGCCTCGACGAGTTCGCCTCGTCGCTTGTCCCAGGCTTGCTCGAACTCATGGAAGCCGTGTTGCACGCAGGGGGAGTGGGCGAACTCCGCCTGGTTGGGTCGATCGACGGCATCGAGGTCGCTCACCACGGTCGCCGACGTCTCTGCCAGCGCACCGAGCTGTGCGTAGTTGATTCGAATCCGATCCGCCATGGTTCACCCGTTCGTCCGCCGGGGAGCCCCGGCCGTTCTCGTCGTCAGGCGAACCTATGACGGCGACGGTGTGTGAGGAATGGGGACCGGTCCCCGTCAGCGAGAGGTCAGCTGTCTTCGTCGGCCCACGAGGGAATGAACCCCTGGTTGCCGGTCTCGAACAGCCGAGTGTGGGTCACCATCGACGGCGCGTGGCCGCTCGGATCGACGAGCCGGTGAATCTGATAGCCCGGCGGGTCGAGGATCAGCGACAGCGGTGCCGCCGGTGCGAGATCGAGATCGACGTGCTGCACCGTCGACAGGCCGACCTGAGCCGTGATGCCGGCGATCGCGCCGACGATCGGTCGATGGAGGTGACCGCAGATGATGCGGTCGACGGGGAGCTCGGTCAGGAGTGCGTCGAGTCCTTCGAGGCCGATGAATCCGGCATTGTCCATCCACTCGATCCCGGTGGCGAACGGCGGGTGATGCATCGCGAGAATCGTTGGACCATCGTGCGCTTCGCTCAACACGCCTCGCAGCCACGCGGCGCGCTCGGTGTCGAACTCGGCTCCCGGTTCGCCCGGAATGGTGGAGTCGAGGCCGACGATGCGGGCTTTGCCGACCGTGACGACCCAGCTGGCGTGGTTCTGGTCGACCCACGGCACGTCGGGGAACGATGCCCGCACACGATCTCGGACGTCGTGGTTGCCCGGAAGCGTGAGCACCTGCGGTTCGAGTCCGGCGAGCGTCGACACGAGCTGGTCGTACTCCGGCTGCGTCCCCGTGTTGGTCAGGTCACCGGTGACGACGACCGCATCGATAGTGGGCGACTCGCCGTTGATCGACGCCACCGCCTGAGCCAAGCGGTCGTTGTTGTCGACGTAGAGCTCCTCGGTGTTGTCGGAGCCGACCACGTGGGTGTCGGTGAGCTGGGCGATGAGGAGCTGGTCGGTCATGTGGTCTCGAGCGGGTCAGGGTTCCGTCGTTGTGGTGGAGCGGTCAGCTGCATTCAAGTCGACCGTCAGGTTGCCATTCTGATCGACAAGAACCGGGAAGGTCTGGAGTCCCTCACCATTCGCCGGAAAGGTGTCGTCTCCGCAGGGGTTGTCGAACAGCTCGTCGGCGGCGTTCCACACGAGCGTGCAATCTCTGGTGGCGTCGAGCGGGCGGGCGGCGAAGGCGATCCAGCCGTCTTCCGGGTCGGTGCTCAGGTGGTTGAGATAGATGTCCCGGTCGCGGCTGGCGATGTCGGGAACGAGAATCGGGCCGGTGTCGGCCACCGACTCGGCGAGATCGTCGACTTGGCCGACTCGGGCGACCGAGCCGACACCGAAGGCACCGTCGCCGGTGTCTTGGACCAGGTCACCCTGGCGCAGGATCAAGAAGGCGATCGCAGCGAAGCCCGCGAGACCAGCGAACATCACGAGGAAGGCGACCTTGCCGCCTCCCGAACCCTTCTCCGCTACCGGCACGATTCGGTTCCTTCTCGCCATGCGCGGCGCGGCCGAGCATCGGGTTGCACCTCGTGATGAGGATCGGGAATCTGCGGTCCGGGGGTCACCCCTCTAGTATCGCCCCCGGCCGAGCCAAACGAGTGGCCGGGCCAATCTCCAGATGCTCTCGCCCGCGAGGCAAACCACTTCCAACCATTGAGCGGAGGCTCCACCGGTGGATCTACTCGAGTTCCAAGGAAAGCAATTCTTTGCCAAGTACGGGATTCCCGTATCCGACGGCGAAGCGTGCCAAGACGTCGAGACAGCACTCGCCGTCGCCGAGCGCGTCGGTTATCCCGTCGTGGTCAAAGCACAGGTCCACACCGGAGGCCGCGGCAAGGCGGGCGGCGTCAAGCTCGCCGAGAACGCCGACGAGTGCCGCGAGCACGCCACGAACATCCTCGGGCTCGACATCAAGGGCCACATCGTCGAGACCATCTGGGTCGAGAACGCATCGGACATCGCCGAGGAGTACTACGCGAGCTTCACGCTCGACCGCTCGGCGAAGCAGTACCTCGGCATGCTCTCCGCCGAAGGTGGTGTCGAGATCGAAACCGTCGCTGAAGAGAATCCAGACGCCATCGCCAAGATCCACGTCGATCCCGCCGCCGGTCTGTCCGAAGAGGCATGCCGGGCGTGGGTGGACGCCGCCAACCTCAACCCGCAGGCGACCGAGGGCGCGGTCGACATCTTGATGAAGCTCTACACGGCCTACGTCGAGGGCGACGCCGATCTCGTCGAGATCAACCCGTTGATCCTCAAGCCGACGGGCGAGGTGCACGCACTCGACGCCAAGGTCAGCCTTGACGCGAACGCGACCTTCCGCCACGAGGACTACGCCCAGTACGACGCAACCCAGCCTCGCGACGAGCGCGAGTCCGCAGCCCACGAGAAGGGCCTGCAGTATGTGGGCCTCGACGGCTCGGTCGGCGTGATCGCCAACGGTGCCGGCCTCGCCATGAGCACCCTCGACGTCGTCAATCAGGTCGGTGGCTCACCCGCCAACTTCCTCGACATCGGTGGCGGCGCCAACGCCGACGTGATGGCCGGTGCGCTCGAGGTCATCAACAACGACCCGAACGTGAAGGCCATCTTCATCAACATCTTCGGCGGGATCACCCGCGGCGAAGAGGTTGCGAACGGCATCATCGAAGCGATGCAGCGGGTGTCGATCGACTCCCCGATCGTGATCCGCCTCGACGGCACCAACGCTGATGAAGGCCGAGCGATCCTCGAGCCGAACCTGAACGAATCGCTGATGATGGAACCGACCATGCTCGAAGCGGCCCGCAAGGCCGTCGAGCTGGCGAGCTGAGAAGGACTCGACGATGAGCATTTTCCTCGACGAAAACACCAAGGTCATCTACCAGGGCCTCACCGGTTCGACCGGTCGCTACTACGGCAACCTCAACAAGGAGTACGGCACCCAGGTGGTGGCCGGTACCCACCCGAAGAAGGCGGGCACCGACGTCGATGGCGTTCCGATCTTCGCCTCGGTCGCCGACGCCGTCGACGCCACCGGCGCGACCGCCAGCTGCATCTTCATCCCCGCACCGGGTGTGCAGGGAGCGGTTCTCGAGGCGGCCGAAGCCGGTCTCGAACTGGTCGTGTGCATCACCGAAGGCGTGCCCGCCCACGATGAGGCGAACTTCTACAACGTGTTGAAGCGCGACTTCCCCAACACCCGCCTGCTCGGGCCGAACTGCCCCGGCCTGATCTCTCCCGGGAAGGCGAACGTCGGCATCACCGCGGGCCACATCGCCAAGCCGGGTGGCCCGGTCGGGATCGTGAGCCGCTCCGGCACGCTCACCTACCAGGCGCTCTATGAGCTCCAGCAGCAAGACATCGGTGTCACCACCTGTGTCGGCATCGGTGGCGACCCGGTCCCCGGCACGAGCTTCATCGACTGCCTTGAGGCATTCGAAGCCGACCCCGACACCAAGGCCGTCATGATGATCGGCGAGATCGGTGGCTCGGCCGAAGAAGAGGCCGCCGACTACATCAAGAACCACATGACCAAGCCGGTGTCGAGCTACATCGCCGGTGTGACGGCTCCCCCCGGAAAGAAGATGGGCCACGCCGGCGCCATCGTGTCCGGTGGTCAGGGAACCGCCAAGGCCAAGATGGAAGCCCTCGAGTCCGCAGGCGTGAAGGTCGGCCTCAACCCGACCGAAGCCGGCGAGCTGATGGTGGAGATCGTCGCCAACCTCTGATCCCGAGCGATCGCTCGGCGAGCGGTCTCCCCATTCTCTTCTGGAGATCGTCTCTTCGGGAGATCGTCTCTTCGGGAGATCGTCTCTTCTGGAGATCGTCTCTTCTGGCACCCGTTCCGTTGCTCACGCAATCGAAGCGGGTGCCAGAGACGTTTTCCGGGCTACACGGCTTCCCGCCTACTCGT
>CALLIQ010000303.1 GCA_938008925.1 uncultured Acidimicrobiales bacterium | reverse complement strand
ATCGTCCTTCACGGTCGCCTCCCTCGGAAGACCGTTCGACGTCGACGGCGTACAGATGTGTTACGGCTACGCCCCCGACGACGAGTCCGACCCATCGACGGCGCGACCGGCGAGCAACCAAGCTCGTGGCGCGTCCGACCAGCACGGTGCACGGGGCAGCGCACCCGACCAGCACAGTGCACAGCCATCGCAGCCTGCGACGCCCGAGCCACCTCGAGAAGAGGAACCCATGCCGGTGTTCCAGGGCGACGAGAGCGACGTCTGGGTCGAAGAGTTCTAGCTCGCCCCAGGGTCTCGTCGTCGGGCGGCGACCGGTCCGAACTGGCACAAAGGGCCACGACTTGGCAGGCTGCGGCGATGGATTTCGACCTCGCTCAGACCGACGCCCTTCTCTCGACCACGAGAGCCGTTCGCAAGCGCCTCGATCTGGACCGAGAGGTTCCCGACGACGTCTTGCTCGAATGTCTCCAACTCGCCGTGCAAGCACCCACCGGATCGAACCGGCAGGGGTGGCGCTGGATGGTCGTTCGTGACCCCGAGAAGAAGGAAGCGCTGGCCGACATCTACCGCCGGGTCGGCGGTGACTACCTCGCCGAGGCGGCGAAGACGACCGAGTCCGGCACGCAGACCGCCCGGGTGATGGATTCCGCCAACTACCTGGCGCAGAACCTCGCCAAGGTGCCCGTCATGGTCATCCCGCTGATCATCGGTCGACTCGAAGACGGCAACACGAACTCCGCCGCCGGGCTGTTCGGTTCGATCATTCCAGCGATGTGGAGCTTCCAGCTCGCCCTCCGCAGTCGTGGCCTCGGCAGTTGCTACACCACGCTCCACCTCGGGGCTGAGGCCGAAGCAGCCGAACTGCTCGGGATTCCCGAGCACATGAGCCAAGCCGGACTCCTGCCGGTGGCGTACACCAAGGGCACCGATTTCAAGGCTGCATCGCGAGCACCCGTCGAGGAGATCACCTACCTCGACACCTACAAGAACCCGATCCGGTAGCCCGCGTTCCCGCTCCCCGAAACCCAAGGCGAGATTTCCGGTCTCGCCCGAGGGCGTGACAAGCTCGAACCCAATGTCCAACCGACGATTCGACGGGTGGCGGATCGTCGGCGCTGGCGCCGCCATGCAGGCGATGCAGGCCGGTCTGTTCCTGAGCAGCTACGGCAACTACGCCGTCGTGCTCGAGCAACAGTTCGGCTGGAGCAAGACAATGCTGTCGGCCGGCTACTCGGCCACCCGGTTCGAGAGTGCGCTGCTCGGCCCCATCCAGGGCTGGGCGCTCGATCGCTACGGCACGAAGCGGGTGATGCGCGTCGGCGTGATCCTGTTGGCCCTCGGCTTCTTCGGGTTCAGCCAGATCCAGAACGCCTGGCACTTCATCGCCACCCTGGCGCTGCTCGCCGTCGGGGCGAGCCTCTCCGGCTTTCTCAGCGTGACGACAGCGGTCGTCCGCTGGTTCGAACGCAAGCGTGCGCGGGCGCTCGCCATCTCCTCGATGGGGTTCGCCATCGGGGGTGCGGCTGCGCCCGGCGTCGTCTTCATGCTCGAACGGATCGGCTGGCGTTGGACGCTCGCCATCGCCGGTGTGCTGGTTCTCGTCATCGGATGGCCGATGACGGGCCTCCTCGACGGCACGCCGGCCGATCGGGATCAGTTCGTCGACGGCATTGATCCGGCGACGATCGCAGCGGACGAGGTTCGAGCCGAGGGTGTCTCCGACGTCCATCTCACCGCAAACCAGGCGTTGAAGACGCGGGCGTTCTGGATGATCTCGCTCGGTCACGCCTCTGCACTGTTGGTGGTCGGGTCGGTCATGGCTCATCTATCGCTGTATCTGACCACCGAGCAGGGGTTCAGCCTTCAAGAGGCGAGCTTCGTTGGCGGCGCCGTCCCGCTGGTACAGCTCGTCGGCATGCTCGCCGGCGGCCAGCTCGGCGACCGTGTGAACAAGCGGCTCCTCGCCTGCCTGGCGATGGCCGGCCACCTGGCCGGTTTGATGTTGCTCACCTACGCGACCAGCCGGTGGATGATCTGGGCGTTCGTGCCGCTCCACGGCATCGCCTGGGGCGTGCGCGGACCGCTGATGCAAGCGCTGCGCGCCGACTACTTCGGCTCGACGCACTTCGGCAAGATCATGGGCTTCTCGTCGGTGATCGTCATGGCCGGAACAGCGGGAGGTCCGCTCCTCGCCGGGATCTTGGCCGACTCGACCGGTTCTTACCGGCTCGGCTTCACCATCATCGCTGCGGTCGCCGCCCTCGGCGTGGTGTTCTTCGTGCTCGCGACGCCGCCAAAGCCGAGCGAAGAGGCCTCCCCAGGACGCTCCGGTGGCTCAGAACGAGGCGGTCCCTCAGGAGTCGAGGTGGACGAGGATGGCAGCGTTGGCGATCGTGATGCCATCGCCCTCGGCGGTGGGTGACTCGACGAACATGCCGCCGGGCTCGACCTCGATGGTCACCGTTCCGTATGGAACCTCTTCGGCCACCGCCTCGACGTCGACATCATCGGGGCGTGGCACCCCGATCCGAACCGTGACGTGCATGTCGTGCACCGTCTTGTCGGTCACCGAGAAGAAGTGCAGGCTCGAGTGCCGGAGCGCGTCGGACACGGCGCGGCGAGCCGCTTTCGTGCTGTCGAGGCCGTGGACGTCGACGCCCATGCCCATCTCGGTGATCCATCGCTGCAGTGCCATTGCGGCACCCTAGAGCAGTGCTCTTGCGGCGCCCTACAACTCCGTCCAGTCCCCCGCCCGCCACTGCTCGCGGAGCTTGAACTTCTGGATCTTTCCACTGCCCGTGAACGGGAACTCCTCGACGGCAAACCACTGTTTCGGCGTCTTGTGCGGAGCGAGGTGCTCTCGCATGAACGCGAACAATGCGCTCTTGTCGACCTCGTGGCCGGGTGCTGCGCGAATGAAGGCGCCGACGGTCTCGCCCCAGGTGTCGTCTGGAAGACCGACGACGGCGACCTCGGCAACGCTGTCGTGTGTGAAGAGCAGTTCTTCGAGTTCCTTCGGATAGATGTTCTCGCCACCCCGGATGATCATGTCCTTGAGCCGGCCTTCGACGGTGCAGTAGCCGCGATCGTCCATGGCGGCGAGGTCTCCGGTGTGGAGCCAGCCGTCGGCGTCGATGGTGTTCGCCGTCGCTGTCGGCATGTCGAAGTACTCGTGCATGACGAGGTACCCCCGGGTGCACAGCTCACCGGTTGCCCCGATCGCGACCGTGTCACCGGTTTCGGTGTCGACGATCTTGACCTCGACACCGGGCATCGGCGGCCCGATCGTCGTCGCCTTGTCGATGATCGTGTCGTGCGGGCTCGTCATCGTGATCACCGGTGAGGCCTCTGTCTGACCGAAGACGATGGTGAACGGAGCACCGAGCTCCTTCTCGAAGGTCTTCACCAGCTGCTCGGGAACCAGCGAGCCGCCCGAACACATCGCGTTGAGCGAGTCGAGCGAACGAGCGCCGAAATCGGAGTGCTCCATCATCGCGACGAGCATCGTCGGCACGCCGACGAGCGAGTTGGCGGCGTAGGTTTCGATCACTTCGAGCACGAGTCCGGGCTCGAACGTCTCGACCAGGATCTGGGTCGCGGCGAACGACGTGGCGCCGAGGACCGACATCACGCTGCCGGCCGTGTGGAACAGCGGCATCGTCGTGACGTACACATCGCCCTCACGCATCCCCAGCCGCTCGACGTAGTGGTGTCCGTTGTTGACCAAGCCCCGATGATGGAGCAGCGCACCCTTCGGGAAGCCGGTGGTGCCGGACGTGTACTGGATCATCACCTTGTCGTCCGGGGCGACGGCGGGAAGGGCCGTGTCAGCGTTGCCCGACGCCTTGAACGCGTCCCAGTCGTCGAAGCAGATGATGCGTTCGAGGTCGGGGCAGTCGACCTGCGCCTCGTTTGCCATGGCCAGCATCGGGTTGCCCCGGTAGCCATCGACGGTGAAGAGACACTTCGCCTTCGACTGCGTGAGCACGTAGTTCAATTCGGACTGTTGGTAGGCCGGGTTCACGGTCACGATGACCATTCCTGCGAGCGCCACGCCGAACTCGAGCACGACCCACTCGGGGATGTTCTGCGCCCAGACCGCGATGTGATCACCGGGCGCATACGCGTCGAGCAGGGCCCTCGCGACGTCTTCGGCTTCGGCCAGGAGCTGGGCGTAGGTCCACGTCCGCCGCCGCTCGAGGTCGGGAACGCCCTGGATGATCGCCAACCGATCGGGGGCCCGTTCGGCTGCTTCGCGCAGCAGCTCGCCGATGGTCACGTCACGGACGGAGGGAGTATCGGGACCGGTGGCGAGTGAGAGTTCCAGCGACATGGCTGCGATCCTTGCCGCTGGCATTCAGCGGCTCAACTCGACTCGCGAAATCGCACGGCCGACCGACGACGGCGCTGGTCCAACGGGACCGATCGGCCGACGGGAGCGATCAGCCGAGTCTGGCCATCGCGGCAGCGACCGGCCGGTAGTGATCCGGTCCGACGCCGACGAAGCGTTTGAGCCCTGCGCGATTCATCTCGTTCCGGAGGGTCGGGTCGGCGGCGGCCCCGAGAAGGGTCGCCCGGACGGCTGCCACCTGTCCGGCTGGAGCGCCTGCTCGAACCACGAGCGGCTGCACGGGCCACGGACCGAGGCGTTCGACCACCCGGAGCGAAGCGACCGTCCCATCGACACGGGATCTCGTCGTGCGCACCACCGAGTCGACGACGGCCGCGTCGAGATCACCGGCCGCGACCAGATCGAGCGACCGTTGGTGTCCGCCGGTGAACTCGAGCGTCGCGAAGGAGTCGGGATCGAGACCACGGTCGCGCATGGCGAAGCGGAGCGAGTAGTGGCCGCTCAGGCTCACGGGATCGTTGCAACCGATCGTGGCACCTTCGAGATCGGCGAACGAGCGGATCGGTGAGTCGTGTGGCACGACGAGATCCCCGAAGTAGACGGCTCGACCAGCGGAGTCGACGTCGTCGGGCACCCACGCCACACCGGCGAGCTCGACGGTCGGATGCTGATTGGTGAGCGCGAGCCCGACGTATGAGGTCGAACAGATCCAGCCGGCATCGGCCGACCCGGTGGCGAACGGATCATCGCCGGGCACCGGTCCTGAACGCGTCTCGTCGAAGCTGACCTCCGAGGCGAGCAGCGACCCGATCGTCTCGAACAACGACCGGGGAAATCCCGGCGACATGTAGCTGATCAGGCGCACACGGTGACGGTAGTCGCCGCCGCCCACACGGCCCTAGCGGACTCCTCACGAGTTCATCATCGGTTCATCACGTTCGAGACGGACGCTTCGCCCATGGTCATCACCGCTCCCCCATCCATCACACCGGACGCCGCGTCGTCGGCGCCCGATGCAGGGTCGACCGTCGAGTCGGCTTCACGTCGGCCGGCCTTCGAGATCGACGGCTTCGACGATCTCCACCAGATCGGCCGAGGCGGTCAGGCGACGGTCTACCGGGCCCGTTGTGTGAGCGACGGCACGACTGTTGCCATCAAGGTCTTCGACCGGTCGCTCCCCACACAGGCGGGACGAGCCGGCGGTCGCGGCGAACGGGCCGCCATTCGGCGGTTCGAACGCGAAGTCCACTCGCTTCGGCGTGTCAGCGATCACGCCGCCGTCGTGACACTCCTCGGCTCGGGGAAGACGGAATCGGGCCAGAACTACATCGTGCTGGATCACACCGCTCGAGGATCGCTGGCCGACGTTCTGCCGGCCTCCGGCCACGGCGGCCTCGTGATGTCGGCCGATGAGGCGACGGTCCTCGGCGTGCGGATCGCCGGAGCGCTCGAGCGAGCCCACCGAGCTGGCTTGGTCCACTGCGACATCAAGCCCGGGAACGTGTTGGCGTTCGATGGCCCAGACGGGGCCACCGACTGGCGCCTGAGCGACTTCGGGATCGCCACCATCGACTCCAACGCCACCGAGAATCTGCAACTCACCGTCGTCCACGCCGCTCCTGAGGTCTTCGCCGGCGAAGCCAACACCGAAGCGTCTGACGTCTACGCGTTGGCCAGTGTCGTGCACACGGCCTTGACCGGGCGACCGCCCTTCGAGCCAGAGATCGGCGAGACGACCCCGGCGTTCATGCACCGGATCGCAACGGATCCGATGCGCGACCCTCGGGATCTGGAGGTGCCGGACTCGATCGCCGAGGTCCTCGAGCGTGCGCTCGACAAGGACCCGTCGCGCCGTCACCCCTCGGCACGAGTCTTCGGGCTCGCCCTCAACCAAGCTCGGGCGTCGCTCGGACTCGACCGAGTCACGATGGCGATCACCGACGGCGACGACGACTCCGTGACCCACGTCGTCGACCTCGACGCCCTCGAGATGGCGGCCAACGAGAGCGCAGCGGACGCTGGTGGTGGCAATGACAGTGGCGGTGGCGGTGGCAACGGCGGCGGCAATGGCGGTGGCGGTCGCAGCGAACCGCCAGCCACCAGCCGTCGGTCGCCGAGACGCCGAACCTGGGCGGCGGTGTGCTGCATCCTCGTTCTCGCGGTCGGCGGCATCCTCGCCACGATGCGAGGTGGTGGCCTCGGCTTCCTGCCCGACCAAGCTCAGGAGCTGGCCGCCGATCTCGTCGACGTCGTGGACGACGACAACGGGAACGACAACAACAACGACGGAAACGGTGACGGAAACGGTGACGGAAACAACGACGGCGACGGCGCCAACGGGAACGACGGTGACGGCAACAACGACGGCGACGGCAACAACAACCGCGGTGGCGGCAACGACGGAAACGGCAACGGCGGTGGCGACGGCGGCCCGGGTGGGGGCGGCAATGGCGGCCCAGGCGGGGGCGGTAACGGCGGCGGGGGCGGCCCCGGTGGCGGCGGCGCCTGACACAGGGCGAAGCTCATCTGCGAACCGGGCGAACCGATGAGTTCTTCAGGAGGCGCTCCCCATGTCGGCTTGGATCATCGTTGCAATCGACCTCGTCGCCATTGCCCTGCTCGCATTCGCCATCTACTTCCCTCGCTATGGACGGCGTGATCTCGTCCTGAGCTACGTGTCGATCAACATCGGGGTCATGGCGGTCGCGATGGCTCTCGACTCGGCCGAGGTCGGCGTCGGTATCGGCTTCGGACTGTTCGGCGTGCTGTCGATGGTGCGGCTTCGCTCCGAGGAGTTGGCGCAGCAGGAGATCGCCTACTACTTCTCAGCGCTCGCTCTGGGCCTCCTCGCGGGCTTCGAGATCGATCCACCATGGCTCTCCGTTGCCCTGATGGCGGCCATCGTGAGCGCCGTGTTCGTCGCCGACCACCCAGCCGTTGGCCGCCAGACACGCCATCAGGTCATCAACCTCGATCGGGCGTTCACCGACGAAGCGCTGTTGACCACGCACCTCGAAGACATGCTCGACGGCAGCGTGACGAACCTCGCCGTGAAGCGCGTCGACCTCGTGAACGACACGACACTCGTCGATGTGCGCTTCCGCCGATCGGCGAAGTGACCGACGCAGTGACCGGCGCCAGCGACGATTCTGCCGACTCGATTGGGCCCGTCGAAGCGCTCCTGTCCTCAGTCGAAGAGCTTCAGACGACCGGACTCGGCGACGTCGACCATCGCGCTCGGCTCCAGGCTCGAACCGATCGGAAGTACGTGGTGCCGGTGAGCCTCGT
>CALLIQ010000302.1 GCA_938008925.1 uncultured Acidimicrobiales bacterium | reverse complement strand
GTGCTCACCTCCGACCTCGATCTCCCCGGCTACCCGACGATCCCGGCTGGGACGACGGTCTGCTCCTACTTCTTCCACTTCTCGCCAGCCGACACGTCGTCGTCGACGCCGCCGACCACCTACGACTTCGGCAACACCGTGCTGGCGACCGCTCACAAGAGCAACACGCTCGGCTCGACCTCGGGGCTCGGATCATCGCAGTCGCCGAGCAATCAGGGCTTCGAGGGTGACCCGCTCGACCCGAACTCCAGCAGCGGCGACTTCATCACCGTGACGGGGAGCCAGGTCGAGTTCGAGAACTTCGCCGGCGAACAGTACGCCGACAACGCCCGTGTGCTCACCGATTGCACGCCGCCGCCTCCGGTGACGCCGCTGGTCCAGGTCATCGCCGATGCGACGCTGACCGGTCCGTGGCAGACCAATCCCGATGGCTCGGTAACCTCGCAGGGCACAACGTCGACCGGTGCGCCGAGTTACGAAGAGACGGCCACGTTCACCTTCGTCGTGCCAGCGGACGGAAGCTACGACCTGTTCGGAACGGTCGCCGGCTTCGGCGGCTCCGACGACTCCTTCTGGGTTGACATGGCTGTCGATGGCGTGGCGTTCGACGAGAACTCGCCCGAGGGCACCAACTGCTGTAACAGCTGGCAGTGGGGCGGCATCCCCCACGGTGGCACGTTGCAAGAGGATGCGATCCAAGACGGCACCGGTGGTGGTGGCGGCGATGACGTGGGTCCGTGGAACTTCACCGCCGGCCAGGAGATCACCGTTGTGGTCTCTACCCGAGAAGACGGAACCCAGCTCGGTGGCATGGAGCTCCGTCTGGTCCCGTGATCTGACCGATCTCGAAAGCGTTTGGATCGCGGTCCGGAGGGTTACCCTCCGGGCCGTGAGCCGTACCTTCATCATCTGCAAGCCCGATTCCGTCGAGCGTGGTCTCGTCGGCGAGATCCTCGGTCGCTTCGAGCGCAAGGGTCTGACCATCGCCGCAGCCGAGCTGCGCACCCTCGACGCCGAGACCCTCGGTCGTCACTACGAGGAGCACGTCGGCAAGGGGTTCTACGACGACCTCGTCGCCTTCATGAGCCGCAGCCCCGCCGTGGTCGCCGTGCTCGAGGGCCCGGACGACACCTACGCGATCGTTCGCACCATGATGGGCCCGACCAACCCGGCCGAGGCGCCTCCTGGCACCATCCGTGGTGACTTCGGCACGATCATGACCGAGAACCTCGTGCACGGCTCCGACTCGAACGAGTCGGCCGAGCGCGAGATCGGGATCTTCTTCCCCGGTCTCTGATCGTTCTCGCCGGATTCGGCCCGGCTCAGACTCCGACCCCGACTCGGGAGCTGGGCGAATTCACCTTGACCTTGTGAGGGTGCGAACCAACTCTTAGGGTTGACGTCGGCGGGGGCGTTCCCAAGGAGTCCGTGTGGCCGCGAAACGAATCTCCAGCATGCTCGGGTCGGTCGGGGCTCGTGATATGGCCGTCGACCTCGGTACGGCGAACACGCTCGTGTACGTGCGCGGCCATGGCATCGTGCTCAACGAGCCGTCCGTCGTCGCGATCAACGTCAACTCCAACCGCCCGCTTGCCGTCGGCGTCGAAGCCAAGCGGATGATCGGTCGAACGCCGAGCCACATCCAGGCCATCAGGCCGCTGAAAGACGGCGTCATCGCAGACTTCGACATCTGCGAGGAGATGCTCCGGTACTTCATCCAGAAGGTGAGCCCGGGGCGTTGGGTGGCCAAGCCCCGCATCGTGATCTGCGTCCCGTCCGGAATCACCGGCGTCGAGCAGCGTGCTGTGCGCGACGCAGCCGAGTTCGCCGGTGCCCGCCAAGCCATCATCATCGAAGAGCCCATGGCTGCGGCCATTGGGGCGGGCCTGCCCGTGCAGGACCCCACGGGCAACATGATCGTCGACATCGGTGGCGGTACCACCGAGGTGGCGGTGATCTCGCTCGGCGGCATCGTGGCCAGCCAGTCCGTCCGGATCGGCGGTGACGAGCTCGACCAATCGATCATCAGCTACATCAAGAAGGAATACAGCCTCGCCCTCGGCGAGCGCACGGCGGAGGAGATCAAGATCTCGCTCGGGTCGGCGTTCCGTCTCCAGGAGGAGTTCGAAGCAGAGATCCGCGGTCGCGACCTCGTCAGCGGACTTCCCAAGACGATCGTCACCACCACCGAGGAGATGCGCGAGGCGCTCGCCGAGCCGGTGAGCGCCATCGTCGATGCCGTGAAGGTCACCCTCGACAAGACCCCGCCCGAGTTGGCAGCCGACATCATGGAGCACGGGATCACCCTCGCCGGCGGTGGCGCGTTGCTGCACGGGCTTCCCCAGCGTCTCGAGAGCGAGACGGGTATGCCCATCAAGATGGCGAAGAACCCGCTGCACGCGGTGGCGATCGGTTCCGGCCAGTACCTCGAGGCGTACGACTCGCTGCGCAACCTGTATCCGGGTCAGCAAGACTGAGCCAGTCCGTTCGCGGCCGAGATCCGACCGAACGGCCCTGACCGATGGCCAACCGCACACCGTCGCCACGCTCACTCTCGTCCCGCTCCGCGCCAGCGGGGTCGTCGCGCACGATTTCGTCTCGCCGCATCGTGCTGCTCTTGGTCGTCACGGCCATCGCCATGATGACCATCGACGCCCGAGGGGCAGGGCCATTCCAGTCTGTTCGGGGCGCGGCGTACACGGTGACGAGTCCGCTGCGATCGGTCGTCGGGTTCGTCCTGACTCCGGTTGCTGACGCCTGGCAGGGCATCGTGCATTACGACGATCTCGCCCAGGAGAACGATGAGCTCCGCCAACGAGTCGCTGAGCTCGAAGGGGTGGTGGATCGCCTCCCGGACCGTGAGGCGGAGCTCGAGGAGCTCAAGATCGGTACCGACATCGACTTCGTCGAGAGTCTGCCGACGATCGCTGCGAGCGTCACCGCCGATCGACGAACGTCGGTCGAGCGGATCATCGAGATCGACCGGGGGAGCGCCGACGGTGTTCGGGAAGGGATGCCCGTCGTCACTGGCGATGGCCTCGTCGGCCGCATCGTGCTCGTCACATCGGGCACGTCGCAGGTGCAACTCATCTCCGACCCTCGAACCTCGATCGGTGTGGTGTCGAAGGGCACGCGCGCCATCGGGGTCACCACCGGCGACGGCGACGGCATCGCGCTGCTCGTCGACCTCGAGGAAGGGGCGACCGAGATCGTGGCCCCCGGATCGCGGTTCGAGACGAGCGGGCTCAACTCGAGCGACTACCCCGGTGGGATACCGGTGGGTCGGCTGGTCATCGAAAACGGTCGGACCCGGATCGAGCCGCTCGCCGACCTCGACCGGCTGGCGTTCGTGAGTGTGATCCTCAC
>CALLIQ010000301.1 GCA_938008925.1 uncultured Acidimicrobiales bacterium | reverse complement strand
ACCGTCGACGTCGGCGCGTCAGCGTCGGTCGAGTTGACCGAGGGTGATCACGATCGCGCAGCCACCGAGCTCACCGCCGCCGGCGTGCATCTGATCGTCTGATCGTCGCTCTGCTGATCGGTTCTCCGGCTGAAGATCAGCTCGAGGAGGAGAGGAACCGCTGGGTGACGGCGTCGGCGAACGACGTGGTCTGGCGGAGCGTCTGCCATTCGGCGATCTCGTTGCCGTCTGGCATGCGATCTTCGAACAGCGAGGTGAGGGCGACCAGCTCGGATCGAGCGCCGGCGATCTCCTTGGCCTCGATGCCGTCAGCGAAGAAGCTCAGGACCGTGCCGGGCGTAACCGGATCGTTCGGATCATCGAGGCGATCGAGCCAGTAGTTCATGCCGTCGACGTCGGGCGCTCGTCCGAACATGTCGCGGTAGATCTGGATGAGCAGTGCCTCGTAGTCCTTGTCCCCGAAACGTTCCTGGAACTCGTCTGACGTGGCGAAGAACTGGGAGATCTCAGCCAGGCTCGAATCGCCAGCTTCCTCGGAGATCCAGAACTGATAGCCCTCGGAGTCCGGCAACCGGAGGAACGTGGCGAAGTACAATCGGTCGATGGTCGCCGCGACCGAGTCGGGGTCGACGAGCGGCTCGAGTGCGCCGGCGACACCGTCTTCGGTGACCGCGGCGGCAAAGGCCTCGACCTCGGACTGGCTCGGTGAGGTGCCGTTGAGCGTGGTGAGCGTGTCGAAGGCGAAGGCGCTCATCGAGGGATAGGGAAGGCCGAGCGACTCGTCGAGCGGTTCTTCACCGATGCGAGCCGCTGCGGCATCGACACTTGGCGTCGGGTTGATCGGCGAGCCGTCGGGGCGCTCGATCTCGAAGTGGAGGTGTGGGCAGGTGCTCTCGGCGTTGCCAGAGTCGCCCAGGTAGGCGACGAGCTGGCCGGCCTCGACCTCGGCGCCGCGCTCGATCCCCGGTGCAAAAGCGGCCTCGAAGGGGTTGGCGCCGTCATCGGTGCCCGGCGTGTCGTTGTTGATGTGGATGTAGTGGTACTGCCAGCCGTCGGCGTCGGTGATGACGAGGTTGTTGCCGCTGTCTCCATGGCGCATCCACGTGACGACGCCGTCGTTGGCGGCGACCAGCGGGGTCATCTTCGGGCCGCAGATGTCGACGCCGAGGTGCGAGCGTCCGCCGCTGCGGGGCGCGCCGTAGGTGTCGGTCCAGGGATCGACCTCATCGAGATGGTCGGCGGCGATCGGCCACGTGATGTGGCGGATCTCTTGGGCTTCGGCCGCCCGATCATTGAGGGCGCTCACACCGAGCACCGTGGCGAGGACGAACAGCGCGGTGGCATGAACGACCATGAACGCTCGTCCGATGCGGGCGAGCTGATGACGCAGAGAAGCGCTGACAGGATTGTTTGACACGAGGTTGGGTGACTCCGTGAGAGGGACTCGAAAGGGAGACTTCGGCAGGTGCCGCCCGATGACCCGAGGTCATGACAGGCGTCGACACGTTATCGACACCTTTTCGCAATACTCAAGTGAGTCGAACGACCCATCGGGCGTCGAAGCAGCGGCCGAGTTCCGGGTCCCGTGCTCCTCGAGCACCTGAAAACGCTGGCGATCACGCTGACGGCGGGCGCGAGACGCGGCCATTCACCCGGCTCGGGCTGTCACAGGGCGCGCGGATCATGGCGCAACGTTCCCAACCGAAGCCCAAACCGAAGCGGAGACTTCCATGGCTCAGTTCGCCATCCAGCTCAAAGAAGGCCAGACCGTCAACGTCACCGAGGCCGACACCTACCAATTCGAGGGTCCGCTCACGACCTTCTTCTCCACCGGTTCCAACCTGCAAGTGATCGACTCGTGGAGCACCCGGGTCGCGTCCTACCGGACGGCCGACATCGTCTCGATCGAGCGCTGCGATCACGCCGCAGTGAATGCTGTCCCGATCGCGACACCGATGGCAGTGCCCGTGCCCGACGACGCCGAGACCCTGCGGGACTCCGAACCCGAGATCGACCTCCGGGGCCTCGTCGCCGTGTGATGCGCCGGGCGGTTCAGCCTCTGATTCGGCATCTGAATCGGCATCTGAATCGGCGCGGTCTCGAGCGTGAACAGAGCCACACCGTGGTGCGTGGCCACGACGGGCGCGTTTTCCGGCAACACCGATAGCCTCCATTGGCTCAGTCATCGCGCGCCCTCAGGCTTCATCTGACAGCGCCCGAAGACAACCCTGATCGAATTCGCTCACGTAACGAGGTTCCAATCATGTCGATGGTGTGCCAGGTCACCGGCCGCAAACCCAGCTTCGGCAACTCCGTGTCGCACTCTCACCGTGTGACCAAGCGTCGTTGGAACCCGAACATCCAGAACCAGCGGTTCTGGCTTCCGAGCGAGAAGCGCTGGATCAAGCTGACCGTCAGTGCCAAGGGCATCAAGACGATCAACAAGAACGGCATCGAGAGCGTGGTCGCTGACATGCGCCGCCGAGGAGTGAAGGTCTGATGGCCAAGGCAGGCGAGAAGCGTCCGATCATCAAGCTCCGCTCCACCGCGGGCACCGGGTACACCTACGTCACCCGCAAGAACAAGACCAACACGCGTGAGCGGGTCGAACTCAAGAAGTACGACCCCGTCGTGCGCAAGCACGTCATCTTCAAAGAAGAGCGCTGATCCGAGCGGGCCTCGCCGGCCCGCCTTGAGATCGACAGCTTCACGGTCACGGTCGCACTAGGTTCCCCCTTCGTGCTGTTTCAAACGACCACCGTCGACGACGCCTGCGGGGACTCCCCGGGCGCGATTTGTCGCGTTGTCTTCGAGCAGACCGACAACCAATTCCTCGCCCAGGTGGCCTCGATCCTGACCAGCATCGTGCTGATCCTGGCCATCGCCTGGATCGTCGCCCGGCTGCTCCGTCGCCAGATCCCGCGGGCGGTGTCGGCGATCATCACACGGCGCGAAGCCGAGTCCACGCGCCGCGAGTCTGAGCGCGAGCTGACACGCGAACAGGTGATCGAGCGCAACCTGGCTCGAGAGCGGGCACGCCAGCGCACCGAGACACTCGGCGGCGTCCTCGGTTCGGTGGTCGTCGGCGTCGTGTGGTTCATCGCCGCGGTGATGGTGCTCGGCACGTTCGGCATCGCGCTCGCCCCGCTCATCGCCGGTGCAGGCGTCGTCGGCATCGCCATTGGTTTCGGTGCCCAGAAGATGGTGCAGGACTTCCTCGCCGGCATCTTCATCGTGATGGAAGACCAGTTCGGGGTCGGCGACGTCGTCGACCTCGGGCAGGCCACCGGCACGGTCGAACAAGTCGGGCTGCGGATCACCCGCCTCCGAGACGTCGATGGTGTCGTCTGGTACGTCCCGAACGGTGAGATCGTCCGGGTCGGCAACATGTCGAAGCTGTGGTCACGAGCCGTGCTCGACATCGAGGTGAGCTACGACACCGATCTCGACGCCGCGGGGGCCGCCCTCAAAGAGGAAGCCGTCGCGCTGTGGAAAGCCGGTCTGCCCGACTGCACGATCATCGCCGAGCCCGAGTTCTGGGGCATCGAACGATTCAACGCCGACGGGATCGTGCTCCGACTCGTCGTACAGACAGAGCCGACCGAGCAGTGGGCCACCGCCCGAGCGCTTCGGGGACGGATCATGGCCCGGTTCACCAGGGACGGCATCGAAGTGCCGTTCCCGCAGCGCACCGTGTGGCTCCGTGCTCAGTCAGACAGCACTGAATCAGACAGCCCAGCATCAGACAGCCCAGCATCAGGCAACGCCGAGCCAGACCGGGGCGACGAGGGGCGAGCATGAGCACGCAACGACCAGATCGGGGCGCGCTGTGGCAACGCCGGTGGCGGCGTCGGGCCATCACCATCCCGAGGGTGATCATCGCCTGGATCGTCATCACCGCACTGAGCCCGATTCTCGCGATCGGTGCACTCGTCTTTGACCTCGCAACCCGGCGCACCGACCTGCCCGCCGTGCGAATCGTGATCCTGGCCGTCGTCTATCTCTCTCATGAGATCGTCGGCCTGCTGGCGGCCGTACCGGCTTGGCTGATCGGCGGGATCGGGCCAAACCGCAGCTTGCACGCCGACCAACGCATGCAGGCATGGCTGATCGCCTCGCTCCTGCGTTGGGCGAAGCGGGTGATGGCGGTCAACATCGACCTTCCCGAGCCGCTCGAGATGCCCGATGGCCACGTCGTCGTCCTCAGCCGACACGCGAGCATGGTCGACGCTGTCCTTCCCGCTCTGATCTTCACGGAGCTGCTTCGCCGGCCCGTGCACTACGTGATCAAGAAGGAGCTGACGAACTCCCCCATCTTCGACATCTACGGCCATCGGCTCGACAATCACTTCGTCGATCGCGACGGCGACACCGAACGTGAGACGAGCGCCATCGCGGCCATGTCGTCGAGGGCTCGCCCAGAGTCGGGCATCGTCATCTTCCCCGAAGGGACGTACGCGACGGAGGCGAACCGGGGCCGGGTCCGAGCCTCGCTCGAGCGCAAAGGTGACAGCGAGGCCTTGACGCTCGCCAACCAGCTCCGCACCCTTCTCCCGCCCCGCACTGCCGGAACCCTCGCCCTCCTGCGTGAACGAACCGCCGGAGCGGTCGTCGTGTTGGGCCACGTCGGCCTCGAGGGCATGGCCGAACTCTCCGGCCTTCGACGGCACCTGCCCGCAACCGCCCCGGTCACGGTGCAGTGGTGGTGCCATCAGTTGGCCGATCTGCCGACAACCGACGCAGGGCGCGAGGGTTGGCTCCACGAACAGTGGCGATTGCTCGACCAGTGGGTCGGCGACCAACGCGCCGACCGGGGCTGAACCGAGACCAGCCACAAAGCACGTTGTCGACCTCGGAGAGTGACAGACTGCTCTGATGAGTTCCCCGGCGCCTGACTTCCTTCATCTCCTCCGCGTTGAAATGGCTCGGCTGGCCGCTGTCGAACCGGCCCACCTCAACAAGCCGATCCCCCATATCGAGGGGTGGACCGTCTCATCCGTGGTCGGACACACCGGCTGGGTCGCCCGCTACGCGACGTTGGCGATCGCAGCGACACCCGACGCACCACCGAGTCGAGCCAACGTGCCCGAGCCCCCTCCCGGCGACGAGGTCATCGGCTGGTTCGACGAGGGTCAACGGCAGCTCCTGTCCGCCATCGAGGCCGCCGATCCCGACCACATCTGCCCGACCTTCACCGGGCCCCAGCCCGTCAGCTGGTGGCGTCGTCGCCTGGCCCACGAGGCATCGATCCACCGCTGGGACGCGTACGCCGCCACCGGCAGTCCCGATCCGATCGATCCCGCTCAAGCGCGCGACGGCATCGACGAGATCTTCGACGTGTTCGTCAAGGTTCGCATGCAGTTCGACGTCCTCAAGGGCGCGGGCGAAACGCTGCACTTCCATGCGACCGACATCGACGACGGCGAATGGCTCGCCACGCTGGGTGCCGAGAGCATCGAGTGGTCGCACGATCATGCGAAGGCCGACGTCGCCGCTCGCGGACCGGTCTCCGACTTGTTGCTGCTGCTCTGGGGCCGCCTGCCCCCGAGCCGCCTCGAGCTCTTCGGTGACTCCTCGCTCCTCGATCGTTGGCAGCACGCCGCAGCCTTCTGAACACAGACTTCTGAAACACAGACTTCTGAACGCAGCCTTCTAGCGCAGCCTCTTTTGGCCGAACCCACCCCAAAACGCGCCACATCCCCCGTGCTGACGAACAGCGACGGGGGATGCAAGCGGCAAGCGGGGCCGGGTCGAGGGTGCAGCGAGTGGTTCGCCGCCTC
>CALLIQ010000300.1 GCA_938008925.1 uncultured Acidimicrobiales bacterium | reverse complement strand
GCGGTGGCGTTGTGATCGGTGACGCACAGCACGTCGAGCGCGACCTCGCGCACGGCGTCGACGATCTCGTCAGGCGTCGTGGTGCAATCGCCTGACCACATGGTGTGCGTGTGCATGTCGACGCGAACGACACCCGCCGCTCGCTCGTCGGCGAGGTGCGGGTGTCGGGCGATGGCTTCGGACGACGGCGTGCTCAGGAGCTGGCTCCGGACAGCATCACGTCGCCGACGACGAGACTCGGCGTCGACACACCGTTCGGCAGGTGCGTTCGGTCGCTCCCGATCGCGGTGATGTCGAGCAGCAGCCGCTGCAGGGTCGACCCGACGGTGCACTCGCCGATCGGCTCGGCGAGTTGACCGTCGACGATCCGGCGGCCCTCGACACCGACGGAGAAGTCGCCGGAGACGGCGTTGACGCCGGAGTGAAGGCCGGCGAGCGAGAAGACGAGGACACCCTCGTCGACGCCGGCGATGAGCTCGTCGAGCGAACCGTCGGTGCCTGCGGCGACCGACAGCGCCTGGATACCCGGGCCGGGGAGGCCACGAGTTCCTCGTACAGCAGAGCCGGTGGAGCCGGTCCCGGCTCGACGTCCGTGATAGGTGTCGAAGAGGTAGCCGTTGAGCTCACCGTCGACGATGAGCGGGTTCGGGCGACATGCCAGACC
Organism: uncultured Acidimicrobiales bacterium; assembly: GCA_938008925.1. GTDB lineage: Bacteria > Actinomycetota > Acidimicrobiia > Acidimicrobiales > SZUA-35 > CALEWY01. Next base: position 3,028 of record CALLIQ010000300.1, on the reverse strand, counting down.
CTCGCCGTCGTGGCTGTCTGCGCCGAGCGACTCGGGATCGGTCGGGTCGTCGATGATGTTGAGTCCCGACGTCGCGATCGCTTCACCCAGTCGGTCGACGAACGGGGACCGCTTCTTGATGATGCGATCGCCGGTGAGGGTGCCGGCGATGAGCCCGAGCACGGTGGCCGACAGGTGCGGGTCGAGGACGAGCGAGACGGGCTTGCTCGTCGGCTTGGACGCTCCGATGAGATCGACGGCCCGGCTCACGGCCCGATCGGCGACCCAGCCGACGTCGAGATCTGACGCCCGACGGGCACCGTCGTAGGCGTAGCCGGTCTGCGTCCGGTCGCCGTCGTCGGCCAGGGCCTGGACGCTGGCGCTGGCCGAGGTGGCGCGAGTCGATGCCCGGATGCCAGCCGAACTGGCGAGGGCGAAGGCGCTGGCCGAGTCGCCGTAGCCGGAGACACGGACGCCGCTGATGCGATCGTCACCGCCGGTGACCCGGCGTTCGAGATCGATGGCGATGTCGATCTTGGCCTGGGCATCCATGGCGAGGACGTCGTCGCTCCACAGATCGATCTCGACCGCCTCGACCCCATCGGGCGTGGCGATGCCCGCGTCGGGATCGGCTTCTGCATAGGTGGCGTTGTCGCGAGCGTCAGCCAGCGTCTGGTCGAGCACCGCCGGATCGAGCGTGCCGGCGCTGGCGAAACCTTCGCGGCCGTCGCGGATCACACGAACGCCGACGCCGTGTGTCTCTGCGTTGGTGAACGACTCGACCTCACCGCCGTAGACGCGCACCGACGTGGAGATGCTGTGGCCACACGCCACCTCGACTTCCTCGCCCGGTGCGGCCCGGTCGGCCAGTGACGCCGCGATGGCGAGGAGCTTGGACTCGTCGATCATGCGGCCGTGCCGCCGATGGTCATCTCGGTCACTCGGAGGGTCGGCACACCATCGCCGACGGGCACGCCTTGGCCGTCCTTGCCGCAGGTGCCGGGAGGCCCCATCTCGAAGTCGTTGCCAACGGCGTCGATCTGTTGGAGCACGGTCGGACCATTGCCGATCAGCTGACCTTCGCGAAGCGGGGCGGTGATCTTGCCGTCCTCGATGAGATAGGCCTCGGTCATGCCGAAGACGAAGTCGCCGGATGCGGTGTTGACCTGTCCGCCGCCCAACTTGGCGACGTAGACGCCCTGGTCGACGCCAGCGATGATCTCCTCGGGGGTCTGATCGCCGGGCGCCAGGTAGGTGTTGGTCATCCGAACCATCGGGAGGTGGCGGTAGCTCTGACGGCGGCCGTTTCCGCTGGACTGGCGACCCTTCTTGCGGGCTCGGTTGCCGTCCCACATGTAGTCGACGAGCACACCGTCTTTGATCAGCACGTTCGACTTGGCCGGCTGGCCTTCGTCGTCGACTGCGTAGTTGCCCCACTCCCCTGCCATGGTGCCGTCGTCGACGAGGGTGACGAGCGGCGACGCCACCTGTTCACCCACACGGCCGGCGAACGCCGATGCCCCCTTGCCGACGAGGTCGGCCTCGAGGCCGTGCCCGCACGCCTCGTGGAACAACACGCCACCCGAGCCGGGGCCGATCACCACGGTGTGAGTTCCCGACGGTGCGGGGCGAGCCTCGAGCTTGGTGATGGCGCGCTGGGCGGCATTCGCAGCGAGTTCATCGACGTCGTAGCGGTCGAAGAGTTCGAAGCCGACCGAGAGCCCGACCGACTCGTAGCCGGTTTGGAGTCCCGAGTCGCCCGATGCGACCGCGGTGACGGCGAAGTTGGTGCGGGTCTGATCGTCGGAGGCGAGCACGCCCTCGGAGTTGGCCACGAGGATGCGTCGGCGATTGTCGCCGTATCGAGCGCTGACCTGCGTGATCGCATCGTCGAACGCTCGAGCCACCTCGTCGGCACGGCGGACGAGCCCGACCTTGGTGGCCTTGTCGATCGAGGACGGATCGATCTCGACGGGAGCGGGAACGACGTCGACTTCCTCGAGCTGCACCGTGACGGTTCCGCCACCCTGGGCATTGGCAGCCTGGGCGGCGGCGCGCGCAGCGGCGATGAGGCGGTCGGCCGACAGGTCGGCGGTGTGGGCGAAGCCGGTTGTGTCACCGCAGATCACGCGAATGCCAGCGCCACGATCGCGGCTCGACGAGAGGTTCTCCACACGGCCGTCATCGAGGCTCACCCCGGACCGAGTGACGTCTTCGACGAACAGCTCAGCGAAGTCGGCGCCGCCTTCGAGACCGGCCGCGAGCACCTGTCTCACCGTCTCGTCGTCGACCAGGGCCTCACTCTGCATGTCACCGTGCGTGTCGCTGCTCGTGTCACTCGTCATCGCCCCAGACTACCGGCGGTCGAAATCGGAGGAAGAGTCGGCATCGGCCCGAAGCGGCAGGAGTCACGCGGTGGTGATCACCGGGGGACACCTTTGCTAGCGTGCGAACACTCCATGATTCTCGACTCCGTTTCGCGCCCCGCCGATCTCCGTCGGCTCGACCAGAGCCAACTGGCGACGCTGTGCCAGGAGATTCGGGACCTCATCATCGACACCGTCAACACGAAGGGCGACGGCCACCTCGGCTCGAACCTCGGCGCGGTCGAGCTCACGATCGCTCTCCATCGAGCGTTGGATTCGCCGCACGACGTGCTGCTGTGGGACACCGGACACCAGACCTACCCCCACAAGATCCTCACCGGACGCCAGGACGACTTCGCCACGCTCCGAGAAGCGGGAGGCCTCGCCGGCTACCCGAGCCGAGAGGAGTCGGCCCACGACTGGATCGAGAACAGCCACGCCTCCACCGTCCTCGGCTACGCCCACGGCATTGCGACGGCGTTCGCGGCCAAGGGTGAGACCGACCGCCGAGTCGTCGCCGTGCTCGGCGATGGCTCGCTCACCGGCGGGATGGCCTTCGAGGGCATCAACAACCTCGGACACTCCAACAGCGACGTCACGATCGTCTTGAACGACAACGGCCGCTCCTACGCGCCGACGATCTCGTTGCTGTCCGAGTCACTCGTCAAGATCCGCAACAACCC
>CALLIQ010000299.1 GCA_938008925.1 uncultured Acidimicrobiales bacterium | reverse complement strand
GCCCGCGTCGACCGAGAGCGACACGTCGTCGAGGGCGTGGATTCCCCCGTACGACTTCGTCAGACCGTCGAGCTGCAGCACGGGCGGCACCGTATCGGGCGAGCGCACGCTGGTCGAAGGAAGCGGCGCGCTGGCAGCGATCACTCGGGCTTGGTCGCCGCCATTCGCGTGAAGCCCAGGTACTGACCTCGGTCGGCTTCGAGCATGTTGTGCGTGTCGATGGCGGCGTCGGCGCGCCAGCCCGTCATGGTCGGTGCGGTCAGGTCGTTGAACACCAGCCAGTCCTGCCAACCGTTCTCGATCGCATCGGCGTGGTCGACGGTGACCAATCCCGTCTTCGCCCAGTGGGCCCGCCACCAGTCCGGACTGTGAAAGCAGCAGTACTCCCACTCCCAGTACGGGGCGAGATGTTCGGGAACCGTCTCGCCGATCTCGGTCAACACGGCGGGCGTCACGATGCCGAGGCGGCCGCCGGGGCGGACGAACCGAACGAGATCGCCGAGGTACAGATCGGCCGTGCCGAAGTACTGGTAGGCGTCGATGCTGACCACGGCGTCGAACGCGTCTGCCTCGAAGGGCAGGGTGTGGGCCTCGGCGTGGACGGCGGTGACGAGATCGCTCACACCCGCTTCGGCGATGCGCACCTCGTTGTCTTCCGCCGGGATCCAGAGGTCCGCGGCCGTCACCTGGGCGCCGAACTCCTTGGCCAAGAAGATCGACGTCATGCCCATGCCGCAGCCGAGGTCGAGCACTCGCATGCCCGGCTCGATCGGCATCACCTCGACCAACGACTCGAGCAGCCAGAGTGCGTGCGGGCCCATCTGGTTTTCGATGACCCAGGCCGGGTCGTAGCCGTTCGATCGTGTGTAGCGATCGTGATGGAAGGGGTTGTCGGTCACCGTGAGTCTCGTTTCCAGAGGTTCTGTGAGGCGACGCCGAGGGCTCGGTTGAATCTCGCCGACGCGTTCTCCCAAGCAATCGTTTCGGTGAGCACGACGATCGAGTGGGTCGAGAAGTGAGCCTCGACGGCGGCGAAGATCGCGTCGGTCACGCCGGGCGCTTCGACCAGGTCGTTGGTCATGGCGTCGGCGTAGTCGAGAGCGGCCAGGGTCGCGCCGTCGAACAACGTCCGGTCGAACTCGGGTTCAGCGACCGACAACAGCTGTGCCTCGGTGAGTCCCTGCTCGCTGCCAACTGCAGCGTTGATGTCCTGTCAGAACACGCAGCCGACCCGGGCCGCGACCCGTCGGTTGATCAGCGCCGACAGGGCACCGTCGATCTTCCCACCGGTGGCGGCCGCAGCCTTGTCGAGCCCTGACCACACACCGCGGGCAGCCCGGAACAGGTCGTCGTCGTGGGCGTAGAGCAGATGGTTCTTCAGCGGTGCACCGAACATCTCGGTCTGGGCATCGAAGGTCGCCTTGATGCGTGGCGAGACGTCGTCGGGATCGACTTCGGGGATACGGGGCATCGCCCCATCGTGGACGACCGAACGAGTCGAGGCCACCGAGATTGGCGGGTACTGCGCGGGCCGACCAGAATCCCCCGCATGGCTGACACCCTGATTTCCGCCGAGTCCGAGTCCAAGGTGGTCGAAGACGCGGTCACCGAGCTGCTCGCCGCCCACGATCCGTCGAAGGAGAGCCACGAAGAGTTCCGTGGTCACCAATACGACTTCGGGTTGGCCTGGGTCCACTTCGACGAGGGCTTCGGTGGCCTCGGGGTTCGCCCCGAACACCAGAAGATCGTGGAGCGCCGACTTCGTGAGGCCGGTGCCAAGCCAGCGCACCCGGCCACCTTCTTCATGTATCTCGCCGGCCCGACGATCGTCACGCACGGCACCGACGAGCAGAAGAACCGATTCCTTCGCCCGATGTTCACCGGTGAAGAGCGCTGGTGTCAGCTCTTCTCCGAGCCCGGAGCGGGGTCCGACTTCGCCGGCCTCGGCACGAAGGCAGAACGAGACGGCGACGAGTGGATCGTCAACGGCCAGAAGGTCTGGAACACGATGGCCCACATCGCCGACTGGGGCATGCTCGTCACCCGGTCGGATCCAAACACGCCGAAGCACAAGGGCATGACCTACTTCGCCCTCGACATGAAGGCGCCCGGTGTCGAGGTTCGCCCCCTCCGTCAGATCACCGGCGAGGCCGAGTTCAACGAGGTCTACATGACCGACGCTCGCGTGCCCGATGCGAACCGCATCGGCGACACCGGCGACGGCTGGCGGGTCTCGCTCACCACGCTCATGAACGAGCGAAGCGCCATCGGTGCCGGTTCTGGTCGCCCACCTCAGCGCGGCTCGGGCATCATCGCCAATGCGGTCGACATCTGGAACGGGCTCGCCGAGGACCGCAAGACCGACGCCCAACGCGATGAGCTGATGCAGCACTGGGTGAACGCCGAGGTCGGCCGCCTCACCAACATGCGAGCCTCCGAGAACCGTCGAGCCGGCAACCCCGGCCCCGAAATGTCGGTGGCCAAGCTCGTGTCGGGCCAGCTCAACCAGGAGATCTCGAACTTCTGTCTGAACCTGCTCGGCCCCGACGGCCAGGTCGGCTACGACTTCACCTTCCGACGTCCCGAGGACCTCTCGGTCTCCGGCGTCGAGAACGGCATCGGCCACGCCTTCTTGCGGGTGCGAGCCAACTCGATCGAGGGCGGCACCTCCGAGATCATGCGCAACATCATCGGTGAGCAGGTCCTCGGCCTGCCCGGCGAACCACGAGTCGACAAGTCGGTCAACTGGTCCGACGTCCCCCGGAACTAGATCTCACAGTTGATTCCGTTTCGAGCGGAGCGAGAAAGGGTGTAAGTGAACGAGCGCCAGCGAGAGAACGGCGGAGATAAGGCCATGCGGGAGCTCGGGGACAACTTCCCCGTTCCCGACATGGGTGGGACCCCATGGGTCACCCCGAAACCACTGAGCGAGTCGAAGGTCGCCATCGTGACCTCCGCCGCCCTCTATCCGGCCGGCGGTGAGGAATTCACCGCTGTCGATACGGCGTATCGGTTGATCGAATCGCCAGAGCGCGATCTCGTGCTCGGCCACTGGAGCCCCAACTTCGACCGCACGGGTGTCGCCATCGACCTCAACGTCGTCTACCCCATCGACCGCCTCGAAGAGCTGGCGGCCGACGGCACGATCGGTTCGGTCGCTCCCCGGCACGTGTCGTTCGCGGGCAACCAACCAGACGACGTGGCGACGGTTCGCATGGACTCCGGCCCTCGGGCCGCCGAGGCGCTCAAGGCCGACGACGTCGACCTCGTGATCCTCACCCCCGTTTGACCCCTCTGCACGCGTACCGTGAGTACGCTCTCCCACGTTTTTGAAGCCGCCGGCATCGCCACCATCGTGCTGTCGTCGACCCGTTCGGTCGCCGAACGCATGGCCAACCCCCGCACGCTTCACTGCGAGTTCCCGCTCGGGCGCCCACTCGGCAAGCCCGGCGATGCAGCGTTCCAACACGACGTCTTGTCTCGAGCCTTCGCTCTGCTCGACGAGTCGGAGGGGCCCGTCCTCGTCGATCACCCCGTCGTGATCGAGGCCGACGAGACCGCCCTCTCGTGCCAGATCCCACCTCGGTTCGATGCCGACCTGCACCCTGCCGTCGACGAGGCGAAGGGAATTCGCAAGGCGTACGACCGCACCCTCGAGGCTCGTGGCATCACGAACGTCGGACGCGCCATCGAAGCCGACGGCATCCCCGACGCCGTACAGATTCTGGTCGACATCGCCGGCGGCACCCCGTGGCAAGACGCCGGGATCCCCGGCAAGAACACCACGTCGTTCTGCCACGACATCCGCACCTACTACGAGGAGGCCGCGCTCTCGTTGGCCGGCGTTCTCGACGGTGAAGGAGAGGTGCCTGCCGGTCGAGCGATCGAGGCCTGGTACTTCGACGAGACCGAAACCGGCAAGCTCGTCCTCGAAGCACGCCAGGTGATGAAGGACGCCGAGGCTCCGTTCCCGGTGTGGTTCTACATGGTGCCGGGCCACCGCTAGCGCTGCCGACTAGCCGTCCCGGTCCATCAACCCGCCCTCATAGGCGGCCACCACTGCTTGTACCCGGTCGCGGGCGCCGAGCTTCGACATCACCCGCTTCACATGGGTCTTCACCGTGTTCTCGGCGATGAAGAGCGTCTCCCCGATCTCGTCGTTGGTGAGGCCACCCGCCATCTGGACGAGCACCTCGCGCTCCCGATCGGTGAGTTCGTCGAGACGCGGGTCAACTGCTCGCTGGTGACCCGAGCCGGTGAACTGCTCGATCAGCCGTCGGGTGACCGACGGCGAGAGCAGGGCGTCGCCGTCGGCGACCGTGCGAATGCCATCGAGCAGGTGCTCGGGCTCGGTTCGTTTGAGCAAGAAGCCACTCGCACCGGCGCGCAGCGCACCGAAGACGTACTCCTCGAGCTCGAAGGTCGTGAGAACGATCACTCGCACCTCCGGGTACGCGCCGGTCACAGCGCGAGTCGCCTCGATCCCGTCCATCCCCGGCATGCGAACATCCATCAGCACCACGTCGGGCCGGTGCTCTCGGACGGCGGACACGGCATCCTCGCCCCGTTCAGCTTCACCGACGACGACAATGTCGTCGCTCTGGTCGATGATCATCCGCAGCCCCGCCCGCATCAACGAGTCGTCGTCGACGAGCACGACGCGCAGGTTCGTCGTCGCCCGATCGGTCATGTCGTCGACCCTGTCGTTGGCGCCGGCGTCGGCGTCACGGCCAGCGTGAGCGCGATCTCGCACGTCACGCGGTAGCCGTCGTCCGACTCGAAACGCACCGTTCCCCCATGGAGCTGCACTCGCTCGGCGATCCCGGCGAGGCCTCTCCCCGACCCGGTGGTCGCAGTCGGCCCGCCGACGCCGTCGTCGACGATCTCGACCAGCACGCGTTCCTCTTTCACATAGACCGCCACGGCGGCGCCCGTCGCTCGACCGTGCTTGAGCGTGTTGGTCAGCCCCTCTTGGACGACTCGATAGATCGACAGCCCGATGCCGCCGGGCAACGTCTCCACGGGGCCGGTGGTGGTGATGTCGGTAGGAAGACCTGCGCCTCGGAACTCCTCGGCGAGCGAAGGCAATGCCGTCAGGTCCGGCAGCGGTGCGAGCGGGACGTCGAGGTCGTC
>CALLIQ010000298.1 GCA_938008925.1 uncultured Acidimicrobiales bacterium | reverse complement strand
GCTGCCGCCTTCCCCGAAGGCCGAGACGAAAACGGCTACGGCTGGTTCGCCAGCGGTGACGCTGGCTACCTCAAGGACGGTTTTGTCTTCATCCACGACCGGGTCAAGGACATGATCGTCTCCGGCGGCGAGAACATCTATCCGGCCGAGATCGAGAACGCCATCATGTCGCACGAAGGCGTCGCCGATGTTGCCGTCATCGGCATCCCGAGCGAGCGGTGGGGCGAGTCACCCCTCGCCCTCATCATCCCGGCCGAAGGCGCGGACCCGAGCGAACAGGAGATCATCGATCACTGCGCTGAGCTCCTCGCTCGCTTCAAGCTCCCCAAGAACGTCGAGCGAATCGAAGCGATTCCCCGCAACCCCTCGGGCAAGATCCTCAAGACCGAGCTCCGCAAGCCCTACTGGGAAGGCCAGGAGCGCTCGGTCAACTAACCACCGAGAGCAAGGAGTCCACAGCGGTGTAGGCGGACTCGCATGCACCGTGGACGGCAATGGTCTTGCCGTTCGGGTTCATGGCCTCGCCGGCGAAGAACACAGTCCCGGCCACCGGAGCGGCGAGCTTCTCGGCCGACGCCCTGCGTTGGGAGTACGAGCCTCCGATGAAGGGTTCTCGGGTCCAATCCTGCACGACGTGTTGGAGGTAGAACTTCGATGCCTTGCCGTCGAAGATCTCATCCAGTTCGGCCAGCACGAAGGCAAACAGCGACTCGTCGGTTCCATGCGCTGTGTAGCGCTCGGCCTTCGATCCTTGTGTGAAGAGCCCGAGCACGTGTCGCCGACTGTCCTTCCCGAGAGCGGCGTTGTAGTACACGCACTCATCGAGCACGCTCTGCACGGAGAACCCGAACGGCCAGCCCATGTGCACGATGTCGGGGTAGAAGCGTTCCGAGAACTCGATGAAGACCTTGAGGCCCCCGGGCATCGCCTCTTTCTGTATCTCCGCCCGCTTGTCGGCCGGGAGAGGGGGCTCGAAGCGGATCGTCTCCTGCTGGAGCATGGCGATCGGCACTGTGACCAACACGCGGTCGCCGGTGTGAGTCGATCCCAGGGCATCCGTGGCGACGACCGTGTCGTTCCGGTAGTCGATGGTTGTGACCGGGCAGTTGAAGCGGACGTGCTCCAGAAGCTCCGGTGTTGCGAGCGAGTCCAGAGCATCGAACCATGTCGAGTCGGCGAACTTGAGGTCGGTTGGCGTCGGCACGAAGTGGAGCCAACGTGATGCGCGCAGTTTGCCCTTCCGCCAGATCGTCGTCGTTTCCGGTCGGTCGGTGAAGGTCCGAAACCTCGCGTCGTTGCCGTCGAGGAGTGCGGTGAACGCTGCTGGTCTGGCACGGATCCACTGATGGATCCACTCGGCTCCGACGTCGATCGGAAAGTCGACGAAATCGTCGATCTTGCGTACCCGTCCGCCGTGCACTGGCCCTGCCTCGAGTATCTCGAATTCGACGCCGCGCTCAGCGAGAAGGTGGCCGGCGGTGATTCCTGCGGCTCCGGCCCCGATGATCAGAACCTTCACGTTGCCTGCTCGGTGAGCTCGACCTCGACCATGACCAGCGTCGGCGAGACCTCGGCGAGGCTCGCCTCGATCGGCTGCCTGTTTTCGTCGAGCTTGATGCCGTACACCTTGGCGTCTCGGGGGAGAGCGCTCAGGTAGCGGTGGACGTGCTTGCGGAGTTCGTCGGAGTCGCCGTCCCAGAGATGGGCCGTTCCCTCCACCGTCTTCCTTGCGATCTCGATGGAGACCGGAGCATCGCTGTCTCGGAAATTCTTCCACCAATTCGTGCTGTGGGCGGACAGGAACCAAACGGTCTGCCCGTTCTGCACGTAGCTGAGCGGTGTCACGAACTCACGGCCACTCGTTCGGCCACGGAAGTGCAAGAGAGCGACGTTGCCGCTCGCCATGCGGTGCAGGGGTGATCGCAGAACCTTGGTGATGACAGGGTTCATCACGCGGTAGGCCGCAGCTTCGATGCGCTCGACGAGACTCATGCCACCCGACCGATCTTGGCGAAGCAGTGCTCGAGTAGTTCGCGTTGCCGCTCGGGCGGCCAGCTGTCCGGGTCGACGCTCGCCTCGTCGCCGATGGCGTCAACCACCGCCACGAGCATCTCCGCGTCGAGGCGGGCCTCGTCGGCGCTGCATCCAGCGTGGTAGGCGACCATCTCGGTCGCGGTGTCGAGCCACGAAGCACTCGACGCCCGGTACTGCATCAGGAGCGATTCAGAACGAGTGGCGTAGTCGCTGAACACGCGCCACACGCGCCAGTCGCGGCGCGATTCGGCGTCGTTTGGCAGCGCTGCGAGGAGCGCCTCGACGAGGTTGGGGGGCGTGGTGAGCGCCGCGGTGAACCGGCGCTGTATCGAACCGTCGGCGAGCAACAGCGCTGCGAGCACGACGTCGTCTTTGTCGGCGAAGTAGTGCGTGACCGCGCCGGTCGTCCGACCAGCTCGGGCCCCAATTTGCTTCATCGTGGTGGCTTCGATGCCAACCTCGGCAATGAGATCGGCCGCCGCGCTCGAGATCGTGGCGCGGCGTTCATCGTGGTCGACGATCTTGGGCATGCGGCGGAGCCTAGTTTGACAGAACAGCTATTACGCAATAGCCATTGTGTAATAGCCCGTGTGCAATAACCCGTGTGCAATAGCCCGTGAGCCGTAGCCCGTGAGTGGAGCGGTCCGCGTGAGCGGTTCGGTTGAGAGAAGGAGACGCCATGTCAGCTGTCATTCCCGAGTGTCGGGCCGATGCCGATCCCGACGTGATTTACGAAGCGCTCGACGAGGCCGGTTGTCTCGTCGTGCATGGCATGGCGGACGCTGAGGCTTGCGCGAGCGTGAGAGCTGAGCTCGCCGAGTACATCGAGGCAGCGCCGGCAGCAGAGGATGACCCGGAGGACTTCTACCCCGGGAAGACCCACCGAGTGATCGCACTGATGCATCGATCCCCGACGATGCGCGAGCTGATGATGCATCCGGTCGCTGAGCAGCTCGGTGATCGGCACCTGCTCACCAACTGCACCAAGTGGCAGCTCAACGTGAGCGCCGCGCTCGAGATCGGACCAGGGGCTCGCGATCAGATCCTCCATCGAGAAGAGGATCTCTTCCCCTACTTTCCCGTTCCCCGGCCGAACCTGATCCTCGCCAGCATGTGGGCGATTTCGGACTTCACCGTCGAGAACGGCGGGACGCAGCTCGTCCCTGGCAGTCATCGATGGAGTGCCGATCGGGTTGCGGAACCGGCCGAGATCGTTCGAGCCCAGATGCCGGTCGGCTCGGTGCTGTTTTGGTTGGGCGGAACGCTGCATGGCGGTGGCGCCAATGTGACCAGCGACGACTGGCGCTACGGCATCGTGTTGACCTACACGCTCGGCTGGCTGAGGCAGGAAGAGAACCAACATCTGTCGATGCCAGCCGCTGAGGCCTTCGCATTGCCGGAAGCCGTTCGCGATCGGCTTGGATTCTCGATGGACTATGGCGACGGCGGCCTCGGGTTCTACGACCCATCCGTCCTGGTCGCGGGTAAGAAGAGAGACCGGGGCTGATCGTGGTCTCGTGGCGCAAGGCGAAGCCCGAGGCGTCGTTCTTCGACGGTGTGCCGTCAGGCGCCACGAGTGATGCTGATCTGAAGGTGATCGTGGTCGGCGCAGGCGCGGCTGGACTGTCGGCCGCCCGCGTGCTCGGCGACGCGGGCTGTGACGTGGTTGTCGTCGAGGGGCGGGACCGGGTCGGTGGTCGGCTGAACACGATCACCGTCGGTGACGGCGTTGTCGATGAAGGCGCGAATTGGATTCACAACGCACCGTCCAACCCGCTGTGCCGGCTCGTTGCTCAGGCGGGTCTCGACACACGACGGGACGATCTCGTCGACCCTCGTGCGCTGAAGGTGTTCGACAAGGTCGCCGGGCAGGACGTTCACCCGGTACGGATGATCTATCCGTTGCTGCGATCGGCGCTCGTGATGCATCGCTACAGCAAGGAGAGTTCGAGTGCGACGCACCGCGAGCACTCGTTGGCGGAGCGCTTCGATGGCGAGATCGCTCGGGTCCGGGGTGGCACGAACCGGCGCTACTTCCGGTCGCTCCTGCGCACCCTGGTCGACCTCGCCTCAGCGAAGGAAGCGGAGGGCCTCGCCCCCAATTCGTTCGCACTCAATCCAGCCGACGTCACCGCGAGCGACGACGTCATCATCGGCGGCTACGTCGAACTCGTCGACCGACTCGCCGATGGCCTCGACGTGCGGTTGGAATCGGTCGTCGAGTCGATCCGCTATCACGACGACGGCGTCTCGGTCGTCACGGCCGATGGCACTCACCACGGCTCCCACGTCATCGTCACCGTGCCGTTGGGTGTGCTCAAGGCGCAATCGATCACCTTCGACCCGCCGCTGCCGGACACCAAGTTGGCTGGCATCACAAACGTCGGCGTCGGAACGGTCGAGAAGATCATCCTGACGTTCGACCGGCCGTTCTGGCGGACGAAGACCG
>CALLIQ010000297.1 GCA_938008925.1 uncultured Acidimicrobiales bacterium | reverse complement strand
CCGCCACCCCAGCCCCCACCAGAGAAAGCCGCACACCATGAGGCTCGCCATCCTCTCTCGCGCCCCCGAGAGCTACAGCACCACGAGATTGAAGGTCGCCGCCCTCGACCGAGGCCACGACGTCCGTGTGCGCAACACGCTGCGATTCGCCATCGATCTGTCCGGCGATGAGCCCGACCTGCAATACCGAGGCAAGCCCGTCGCCGACTACGACGCGATCATTCCCCGAATCGGCGCTTCGATCACCTATTTCGGCACCGCTTTGGTTCGACAATTCGAGCAGATGGACGTCTACACACCGAACTCGTCGAACGGGATCACGAACTCGCGCGACAAGCTCCGATCGCTCCAGATCCTCTCTCGCCACGACGTGCAGATCCCGGCGTCGACATTCGTCCGAGACCGTCAGGACGCGCCCGCTGCCATCAAGCGCGTCGGCGGCGCTCCCGTCATCATCAAGCTGCTCGAGGGAACGCAGGGCATCGGGGTCATCCTCGCCCCCGATGCCAAGATCGCCGAGGCGATCATCGAGACGCTCCAGAGCACCGGCACCAACGTCTTGTTGCAGCAGTTCATCGCCGAGAGCCGCGGCAAGGACGTGCGAGCGCTCGTCGTCGGCGATCGAGTGGTTGCGGCGATGCGTCGAACCGCGCAGGGCGACGAGTTCCGCAGCAACGTGCACCGAGGCGGCGTCGCCGAAGCGATCGAGCTCTCACCGGAGTTCGAACGCGTCGCGGTCAAGGCAGCGCAGATTATGGGGCTTCGAGTCGCCGGCGTCGACATGCTCGAGAGCGACACCGGTCCGCTCATCCTCGAGGTCAACTCCTCACCGGGACTCGAGGGCATCGAGACGGCCACCGGTCTCGACATCGCTGGCGCCATCATCGATCACGTCGCCAATCAGGTCGCGTTCCCCGAGCTCGACGTTCGTCAGCGCCTGACGGTGAGCACCGGTTACGGCGTGGCCGAGCTCCTCATCCGAGAAGACAGCGAGTACGTCGGGCAGACGATCGAGGAGTCTGGCCTCCGGGAGAAGGACATCACCGTGTTGTCCCTCCATCGTGATGCCATCGTGATTCCGAACCCGAAGACGAGCCGCACGCTCGAGGGCGATGACCGGCTCCTGTGCTTCGGCAATCTCGAATCGATGCGGGATCTCATCCCGGCGCGGCGAAAGCGCCGGGCCAAGATCAAGGAGCTCCCAGACGAACCGCTGACCCCCGACCACGAGGAAGAGGCGCCTGCCTGATCCTCAGTCGGTGATGCCCATCCGGGTGGCGGCAGCGATCGCCTCGGCCCGATTGCGCACGCCGAGCTTGAGGTAGAGGTTCTGGAGGTGCCGGCGAACCGTGCGTTCGCTGTAGAAGTACTCGTTCGCGAGGTCGACGATGGTCCGCCCCGCTGCAATCGCCTGCAAGAGGGCGACTTCCGATGCGTCCAAGTCGGTCGGCGGCTTGACCCGGTTCGCGAGCTTGGCCATGTGTTGGACCGCCTGGAGCGGGAGGAGCACCTCGCCGTGGATGGCGGCCTCGACCGCATCGACGGTGATCGCACTAGTGGTGTCGGCGTAAATGGCCGCGCCGGCGCCCAGAGCGAACGCCCGCATGTAGGCATCGATGTCGAGATGCGGAAGGATCGCAATGGCGACGACGGCGGGATCCTCGACCTGTCGTTCGAGCTCAGCCCATCTCGGTTCGCCGTCGCAGTTGACCAGCACGACGCGAACATCGTCACTCGCCGACCAGGCCCGATCGGCCATGCGGTTCTCGAGCGCTTCCCGGTAGGGCGCCGAGCACCCGATCATCTCCACCGTCACGATCGAGCACCGTAACGGCGACGGACCGATCAGACCGTGTTCAGCGCCGCTTGGGTCGCCGCGTGACCGTCGTCGTCGAACGGCGGAAGATGGCCGCGTCGAGCTCCACCGGCCGGTGGTCGCGCGCCATCCGCTGTCGGGGCTGACGCAACGAGGCGATGGGCGGGCGAATCCAGCCGGCGAGGGCGAACAGCCCGAGCGACACGATCGCAGCGAACGCCATCAAGCCGATCACGATCCACCAACCCCACCGACTCTCCGAACCCGGGATGCGCACGAAGTTCATTCCGAAGATTCCGGCGATCAGCGACAGGGGCAGCACGACGGCGGCGTAGATCGTGAGCACCTTCGTCACGTCCGTGGCCTTACGGGCTTCGGCGCCCTGATAGGCGCCGAGCGCATCGTTGAGAGCCGAACGGACCCCCTCCAACTCGCGCACGCTTCGCTCGGCGATGTCGAAGACATCCGCGAAGCGCCGCCTTCCGCCTTCGGACACGATCGTCGACGTCGTGCGGCGCAGTGCGTCGGCGACGTCGCGCTGAGGCCGCAGCGCACGACGCAGCTCTCGCACCTCGTCACGCAACTCCGTCAAGTCTTCGAGAAAGTCCGGTGCAGCCTCGAGCGCCCGTTCGGTGAGCACGTCGACACGGTCGTCCATGTCGTCGAGCACACCGAGGTAGCGACGGTTCACGACGTCGGCGAGTCGGGCGAAGACTTCACATGCTCCGCCGGTCGAGAGCTCGACGGTGCGCGGCAGGTGCGACGAGAACGCCTCGATGGCCAGCGAGCGGCCATGTCGAACGGTGACGAGCGTCGACGCGGTCAGAAAGCACACGATCTCGTAGGTGATGTCCTCGCTGCGGTGGTCCTCGGACGCGACACCGTGGAGCACGGCGTGGAGGTGGTCGCCGAAGTCATCGAGCTTCGGGAGATTCTCCTCCCCCATGGCATCGCTGATCGCCAGCGAGTCGAGGCCGAACGCCTCCAGGGTCGATGTGAGCTCCCCCGGATCGGTCGAGTCGGTGACCTCGATGTCGACCCACTGCCAATCGAAGTCAGAGCGAGTCCCGTCGGTGTCCGCCGGCTCGACCTCGACCGCGACCTCACCGTTGCGACCTCCGTACGTCAGGACGTTCATGCCGGAACCATACGGAGCCAGCGCCCTGACCGAGCAACGTCGAGCGCCGGTCGGAAACCGGTGGACCGGCGGGTGGTCGGTGAATAGGTTGCCCTGAGGGGGTGGCATGGAACGGGTCAGAGCGACACCACAACTGATCCGCGATCGGCTCGGGCTGCTCGGTCTCCTCCTCGTCGTCCCCACCTGGGCGTTGATCGCGGTGACAATCGCCATGCTGGCGGCGTCGCTCCTGCCCGCCGCCACGGCGCTCGCCGTCGCCTGGCTCGTGGAGCGGATCGTCGACACCGCCAGCGACGACGGCACGCTGCGCGAGATCGTCACGCCGCTGGGGCTCGTCGCTCTCCTCCTCACACTGGATCAGGTCACCCAGTCGTTGCTCGTGCCGTTCCGAAACTGGATCGCCTCCCGGGTGAACGGAGCAGTGCGAAGCCAGATCCGCCAAGCCGTG
>CALLIQ010000296.1 GCA_938008925.1 uncultured Acidimicrobiales bacterium | reverse complement strand
GCTCGATCAAGAACTGGTCGGGCGAGCTGAACTCGACGGTGCGATCACATGCCGTCTCATCGGCATCGAAGCGCTCGAACGCAGCGTCGTCACCCACGCGAAGCGGTTCGTCCCCGAATCCGAGATCTGGGACCAAGAGCGGGTCGGTGAAGACTGCGACGAAGCTCGCCGGCGGACCGTCGGCGGCAGAACAGATCCAGCGCTCGACGAGTCGCGCGCGGGCCAGGACGTCGCGAGGGATCGGGAGTGCCGACACATCGCCTGGTACCAGCCGAAGGCTCGGGTCCAGGCTCCGTGCCTGCTTGAGGATCAGGCCGCCTGGACGGTCGCCATCTCGCGTGCGGGGCCATCCCTCGTCCATCGTCTTGAACTCGAAGTCGAGCGTGACGGTCGAGATCTGAGTCGGGCCGGTGAGGCTGGCATTGATTCGGTCGCGCCACAGACGGGTGCTCGTCAGGAGTTCGTCTGCGAGCTCTGTCACCTCGTCGTCATCGAGCACGGGGCCATCGCCGGGCATCGTGGACTCGCTCGTTCGCTCGATGATCCACTCTCCCTGGACGTCCAGCGTCGCCACGATCTCCTCGGGCAGTTGGACGTCGTCGGGATCCGGGTTGGTGACGCTGACCGCACCCCGCTGCACGTTGATGACCGCGGTGGCGTCGTCGCCGACGACGGTCAGCGTTGCAACGCCGTTGTTGACTTCCAGCTCGTCGTCGAAACGGGGGTGGACGAGCACCGCCATTGCGCCGCTTCGATGGTCAACGAGTTCGCGACGCCGCTCCTCGAACGCCTCGAAGCCCCAGTAGGACGCCCAGGTCTTCTTGAGCGCCCACTCGATCGAGCGAGTCTGGTCCTTGTCGGAGAGCTGGAGATCGGGCCGGAGGAAACCGGTGTTCGAGTCGTAGAGCCCCGCACCGTTGAAGCCCTCGATGTCTTCGACCGTGCTCGACGAGCGGAATCGCAGTCCCTGCGTGAGGGCCAGGTCGGCGTGCGTCTCTTCGAGGGTGTCCGTGAGCGCCTCGAGCGTTGCCTCGTCGAGGTCGACATCGCGGAAGAGGGCCTTGAAGCCCCCAGCGTCGAGGATGTCACCGATGAGCGAGCCCGAGGGATGGACCTTGCGGAAGGCATCGAGCTCGGCGTCGAACTCGCCCGCCGGATCGAACTGTTCGACAAAGTCCTCCGGGCCCTCGAGGAGCAGGAACCTGGCCCACGCTTCGCCGCGGAAGGTGGGGTCGTCGAGCATGGCGTCGAGGTGCCCGCCGACGAGTGCCAGGTGGTCTTCGTATGGCTCGACGGTGATGGCCAGCGGGGCGTCGGGCGTGGTGACGTTCTGCGCACCGAGCAGTGTCAAGAATCCGGCTGCCTTTCCGCCGATGATCGGTCGCCACGCCGCGATGTCGTCCTCGTCATCGATCGATCCCTCGAGGGCGGTGAGATCGACCGTGAGGGGAAGATCGCCCCCGGGATCCGGGACGGCGATCGGGTCTGGAGACTCGAGCCCCCGCCACTGGGCGTACTCGTCGTTTGTGAGCAGCACGATCTCGAGGTTGCCCACGTCGTCGGCTCGCACGATGGCCGGGGCCCGAGACCTCGCCGCCTGGAGCACACTCGGATCGTCGAGCAACCCGCTGAGCGACGCATTCGGAATTCCTCGATTGCGAGCGAGCAAGTTGACGTGGGCGAGCGGTGTTTGCGGCGAAGCGGTGATGAGAGCGCTGGCCGGCGGCAGCCAATCGGGGACGTCTTGGAGGATGAGAATGTCGGTCGCGGCAGCGGACGCCAGCGCGGCGTCGATGCTCGCCCCATCCGCTCCTGGTTCGATGAGCAACAGGCGACCGGCGGCGATGCCCTGGTTGTAGACCCGGACCTCGCCCGGCGGCACGATCTCGGCGTAGCGAACGACCCGATCGGCGAAGCGAGCGTCGGTCGACTCCATGCCCAGCGCGACCTCCTCTTGAATCGGCGAGCGGATGACCCACTCCATCTCGTCGGCGATCTCGGTTGGCAGCGTCTCGATGAGCCGGTCGAAGAACAGCCCGATCTGCTCACCGTTCGAGTCATCGGAGTACTGCAGCTCCATGAGCCAGCGGTCGCCCTCGCCTGACTCGTCGGCCTTCGTCACCCGAACGAGCGAGCCGACGCCGTAGGTGCGGTCGTCGTCGGTGAGTACCTCGGCGTAGAAGCCGGCGGAGTAGAGCCGAGGGCGGCCGAGGCCTCGGCTGTCGAGGAAGCGGAGGTCGAGCGGCAGGTCGTCGTCGGGCCGGGTCTCCGCCCACTCGTAGACGTCTGCGATCGAGGCGAAGTCGAAGTCTTCTGGCTCAGTGTCGATGCCGGCGACCGGAACGCCGTTGAGCAGTCGGAACCAGTACCACTCGTCGTGAAGCTCATAGAAGTTGCCGTCGAGCCAGCGGGTGGCGAACAGCGAGTCCTCGGATCGTGCCCCCTGCAGATCGGGAATCACGAACTTCACGACCGACAGATCACCGTCGGTGGTCGCGAGTGCTTCGAACTCTTCGATGGTTGCGATGGTGCCGGTGGAGTGATCGTTGAAGCCGGTGACGTCGATGTCGGGGCTCACGATGTCGGTGTTGACGGTGCGCTCGCTCGTCGTTGCTTCGGTGGTTGGAGGTTCGGTGGTCGGTGGTTCGGTGGTTGAGATCGTGGGGTTGTCGTCCTCGCCGAGTGGAAGGGTCGATGCGGCGGGTTCGGTGTCGATGCCGGAGGTGCACGCCGTGGCGATGAGCACGCACGACACCAAGCACAAGAGCCACCGCGGCACGAGAGGTCGGTCCGTGCGACGCGATCGGTGCAGCCGGAGTGTCCGGCGCGTGCGGTGCCTCGTTGGGAGATCGTTGAGCGGCATCATCAGACTGCTTCGACGTTGCGTGTGCGGGTTCTGGTTCCCGTTCCATCGGCACCGTCAGCCCGCATCTGACCGGGCAGGTCGAGGAGGCCCTTCGGCTGCCGGTTGTGACAGGCTCTGGTCATGAGCGCTTCATCGAGCACTGCACGCATCACGGGGGTTCATCACCTCGCCATCAACACCGCCGACATCAAGACGCAGATCGAGTTCTTCTCCGACGTACTCGGTGCTGAACTCGTCGGGCTGTTTTGGATGCATGGTGTCGAGGGAGCCTGGCACGGCTTCTCCCGCTTGAGTGATCACTGCTCGATCTCGTTCGTGGAACTCCCGGCCAACCACGACATCGACGCCCAGCTCGGCGTGACCCACGCCGGGACCGGGGCGGGCCCGTCGGCGCCCGGAACGATGCAGCACCTGGCCTTCAAGGTCGACACGCTCGACGAGTTGTTGGCGATGCGAGACCGCATCCGTTCCAAGGGCATCAATGTGATGGGGTACATCGATCACGGGATGTGCCAGTCCATCTACTTCGCCGGCCCCGAGGGACTCACGCTCGAGGTCGCGACCTCCGCGGCTGCGATCGACGCCGAGCAGTGGATCGATCCCGAGGTCGTCGAGCTGGCCGGGATTTCTCCCGAGGAACTCGCCCGCTACAAGGCGCCGGCGTCCTTCGTTGCCGGTGATGAGCCGGTCGCTCAGCCTGTGATCGATCCGGACAAGCCACACCTGGCCTACCCACCCGACGACTACGCCCGGATGATGGGGGTGCCCGATGAGGTCTTGTTGGCAGCCGCCAGCTACACCGAGCCTCCCGTTCCGGCGGCCGGCGCGTGAGCGACTCGAGTTCCTCGACGCCACAGAACCCGTCGGCGCCTCGTCATCCGGGCACGCCGAAGGGCTGCGAGCGCATCGCCTATGTCGTGGTGCACCGGGAGGACGCAGCGTTCAGCGACACCTACGGCGGAGGCGGCAACATCATCGGCCTCGATTGCCATCTGGTTCGCCCCGTCGACACACCGTCCGACACGGTCGTCATCTTCATGCACCCGACCGGGGGCGGGATGTATCTGCCGATCATGGGCGCCATGGCGAGCGCCGGCCATCACGTGATCTGGGCGAACTCTCGCTACCGGGGCACCGATTCGGCGCTGATCATGGAAAAGGTCGTCGCCGACCTCGGCGCCGCCGTCAGCGATGCCAAGGAACGCCTCGGCTACGAACGGGTCGTCTTGTGCGGGTGGTCGGGAGGTGGTTCGCTGTCGACCTACTACCAGTCGGTGGCCACGCTCGGCGCTGGCATCGTCGACACACCGGCCGGCGACCCCTATGAGGTCGCCCCCGAACTGCTTCCGGCCGCCGATGGCCTGGTGATCATGGCTGCCCACATCAGCCGTCATGGCACGCTCACCGAGTGGATGGATGCCTCGGTGCTCGACGAGGCCAAGCCGTTCGAGCGCGACCCGAGTCTCAACCTCTACGACCCGTCGAATCCGAACCAGCCGCCGTACACCGACGACTTTCTCGAGACCTACCGGGCAGCGCAGATCGCCCGCAATCGCCGCATCACGGCGTGGGTGAAGGGCGAGCTGGACGCTCTCAGGGCGAACGGTCAGGTGAACGAGGAACGGGCGTTCACCGTGCATGGCACGATGGCCGATCCGCGGTGGCTCGACCCAGCCGTCGACCCGTCGGACCGGCAACCCAATCACTGCTATCTCGGCGATCCGAAGGTGGTGAACGACGGGCCGGTCGGTCTCGCCCGATTCTCGACGCTGCGCAGTTGGCTGAGCCAGTGGAGCTTCGACGACGCTCGAGGCGATGCGCTCACCGCAGCGGCGAACGTCACGGTGCCGGTCCTCGTCGTCGGCAACACGGCAGACGATGCCTGCACACCGAGTCACACCAAGCGGCTCTTCGAAGCGGTAGCGCACGACCGAAAGCAGCTGCACGAGGTGCAGGGCGCAACCCACTACTACACGGGGCCCGACGGTCGAACCCACATCGCTGAGGCCGTCGGTGTTGTGAGCGAGTTCCTCAGCACGGCGATCTGACGTTCACCGACGGGGTCAATCGAGGAGCGTGACGCTCCAGCGGGTCGCGGCGTCGGCGCCGAACAGCACGACCTCGTCGCCGTTCGCGGTCGAGAAGGTCGTGGCGAGGTCAGCGTCGATGTCGGATTTCTCGAGCCTGAGGCGACGTTCGGACGGTTCGACGCCGTAGCAAGCGGCGCCGTTGGTCGATGTGAACGCAGCGAGGTTGTCGATCGCCCCAGCGCGATCGAACACGTCGGCGACCACCTCGAGGCCATAGGCCGCGTTGAAGACGCCGGCCTTGGCCTTCGGTCCGTACTTCGCCGTCGTCGGATGCGGGGCGGAGTCGGTTCCGAGGAAGAAGTCGGCGCGCCCGCTGGTCGCGGCGGCGACCAACGCATCGCGGTCCTCTGCAGAGTTGATCACCGGTTTGCAGTAGAGATCCGGTCGCATGCCATCGGCGAGGAGGTCGGAGCGCTCCTTGGCGAGATGGTGCGGCGTCACCGTCGCCCCCGCCTGCTCGTGATCGTCGACGAACGCGATGCCGGCCTTGGTCGACACGTGTTC
Organism: uncultured Acidimicrobiales bacterium; assembly: GCA_938008925.1. Classification (GTDB taxonomy): domain Bacteria; phylum Actinomycetota; class Acidimicrobiia; order Acidimicrobiales; family SZUA-35; genus CALEWY01. Next base: position 2,117 of record CALLIQ010000296.1, on the reverse strand, counting down.
GAGGGTGATGCCCAGCTCGGGGAGCCGAGCGGCCAGCGGGATGAGCTCTCGTTCGATGAACGCCGCTTCGCGAGCGAAGATGTCGACGCTCGGATCGGTCGATTCCGCGTGCACGAGCAAGCGGGTGTCGGTGTCCGCGAGCACCTCGTAGAGGTCAATGAAGTCGGCCATGGCGGTTCCACCGGCGGCGGAGTTCGTCGTCGCCCCCGCCGGGTAGTACTTCACCGCCCGGATGACGCCGGATTCGATGCCGGCCCGAAGGTCGGCGAGATCCACGGCGGAGGAGCAGTAGAGGGTCATCTGCGGGCGGAAGTCGACGGCGTCGTCCGGCGCTGCGGCCACGATCCGGTCGCGGTAGGCCTCGGCGTCGGCCACGTCCGTGATCGGGGCGGCCAGGTTTGGCATGACCATGGCGTAGCGGAATCGGCGAGCGGTGTACCCGACCACAGCATCGAGCATGTCGTCATCGCGCAGGTGGACGTGCCAATCGTCTGGGACGGGGATCTCGATCGTCATGGCGAGCAGTGTGCCCGGCGATCGCGGCGACGTGAACCCTTCGGAGGTTCTGTCCTGGCGCTCGCCTTCGTTTCGCTCAGGCGATGTCGCGGCGGGAGAACACCACACCGCCGACGATGAGCGCCAGCACCGCCCATCCGGTGAGGATGAGACCGGCGACGGTCGCGCTGTGTTCGTCCACGATGTCGAAGAAGCCGCCGAACACATCCCCTTCGATTCGCTGTGCCGGTCGACCCTCTGAGAGGGCATTGGCGTTCTCGATCGGCAGGTAGATGCCCCACTTCGGCAGGAACGTTCCGACGAGGGGCTCAGCGACGAACCAGTAGATGACGAAACCGACGATCGACGCGATCGAGTTGTTGACGAGGATGGTCGCACCCACCCCGAGGGCGCTGAAGATGCCGGCGGCGAGGCCACTGCGAAGCACGAGTTTGGCGATGTTGCCCCAGAGTTCGCCGCTCGTGCCGTCGACGGTGCCGGTGAGCGCGGCGAGCAGGTAGAGCAAGGCCACGAAGAAGGTGGCGAGGATCATCGTGAGGACGGCGGCGACAACGAACAGTGAAACGGCTCGTGCGGCCAGCAGGCGAAGGCGTCGAGGCTCCCAGGTGAGGAGGTGTTCGAGCATGCCGGTCTTGATGTCTGCGCCCATGTACGAGGCGCCGATCACGAAGGCCATGAGCGGGAACAAGATCGTGACCGGGCCGAGAATGCTCGTTGCGTCGGGCCCGCCGGCGATGTCGTTCACGAAGTCGACGGAATCGTCGTTGCTGTTGATGACCTGAAGGGCGATGGCGATGCCAGCGATCATCAGCCCGGCGACGGTCAGAGGGAAGTACCGGGTGATGCGGCGCGCTGCGAGCCGCTTGAACTCTGCGGTGACGAGTCGAATCATGCTGGCTCCACCTCGGCTGTTGCGTCGGACTCGCCAGGAGGCGGTTGGGGTCCTGGCGGTGGCGGGGCGTGGCCGGTCAGGTTCAGGAACGCGTGCTCGAGCGTCGCCCGGTCCGAACGCAGACCCGTGAGATAGATGCCGGCTTTCGCCAGTACCTCGGTCACTCGCGCTGTTTCGCTCGCATCGACGTCGACGCTGAGCTCGTTCGCTTCCGGGCGAGGACGCGCCGTGACACCACCGGCCGACAGCGCAGCGACAGCGGCCTGAGGATCGGGCACCGTGACGACCACCGTGTCGGGGCCGGCGTGGCGCCTGACCTCGTCGACGGTGCCGGAGGTGACGAGTTGGCCTCGGTCGATGATGGTGACCTCATCGCACACCTGCTCGATCTCCGCCAGTTGGTGGCTGGACACGAGGATCGACGTGCCCTCCGATGCGATCGAGCGAATCAGGAGCCGCATCTCGGCGATGCCCGCTGGGTCGAGACCGTTTGCCGGTTCGTCGAGGACGAGCAGCTCTGGTCGCTTGAGTAGGGCGGCGGCGATCGCGAGCCGCTGCTTCATCCCGAGCGAGTACGAGTCGAACGTGTCGTCGTCGCGGCCGGTGAGCCCAACGACGTCGAGCACCCGGTCGATCTCCGGCTTCGGCACGCCGGCGAGGTCGGCGAGAAGCGAGAGATTCCGCCGTGCGGTGAAGTTGGGAAAGAGCT
>CALLIQ010000295.1 GCA_938008925.1 uncultured Acidimicrobiales bacterium | reverse complement strand
CGTCTCGAGAAGGGCTACCGCCTCATGGGCGCCGAGCTCGAGAGCGAGTACACGCCGGTCGAGGCCGGCCTGGCTCGTCCGAAGGTCAAGGCCGCCGACTTCATCGGCAAGGAGGCCTACCTCAAGGCTCGCGAGTCCGAGCCCGTCGCCAAGATGTGCACCTTCACGGTCGAGGACAACACCGACAGCCAGGGTCGCAAGCGCTTCATGCAGGGTGGCAACGAGCCCATCTGCACCGTCGACGGCGAGCGCATTGTCGACTCCCATGGCCGTGTGTCTCGCGTCTGCACGGCGGGCCCCGGCCCGAGCGTCGGCAAGCACCTCCTCCTCGGCTATCTGCCGGCGGAGATGGCCGAGGTCGGCAAGGACTTCACGGTGATGTACATGAACGAGCTGTTCCCGATCAAGGTCGCCGCCATCGAAGGTTCCGTCTTCGATCCCGAAGACACCCGTTTGAAGGGCTGATGACGATGCGTAGCGGAGCGAAGCAGCTCGTGAATGTCCTTTCAGATTGTTCGAGCCATGCGAGTCGCTCGGAGCCCTCGGGCGGAGAGCGCATATGAGAGTTCTGGTTTGTGTGAAGAGAGTGCCGGCGCCCGGTGCTCGGATCAACATCACCGAGGACGGTCAAGACGTCGACTCGGCCCACCTCGGCTTCACGGTGAGTCCGCACGAGGAGTGCGGCATCGAAGAGGCCGTGCAGCTCGTCGAGCGACACGGTGGTGAGGCCACCGTGCTCACGCTCGGCGGTGAGGAGTCGGTCGAGCAGCTTCGCTACGCCGCCTCGCTCGGCGTGCAGAACGCCGTGCTGCTCCAGTCCGACGGCATGCCCTGGGATCCCCAGCGCACCGCGGCGGCAATCGCGTCGGCGATCACGTCGCTGGAAGAAGCGGCCGGTCCCTTCGACCTCATCCTCTTCGGCAACGAGAGCGCCGACTCCGGTGGCTTCCAGGTCGGCGTTCGTGTCGCCAACAAGCTCGGTCGCCCGATGGTGAACGCCATCAAGGGGATCGAACTCGACCCCGACGCCGGATCGGTCGTCGCCCGCCGCGAGATCGACGGTGGTCGCGAGGTCTACGAGATGCCGACCCCAGCGGTGCTCGGTGTGAAGGAGGGCATCAACCTGCCCCGCTACCCGACGATGAAGGGTCGCCTCGCCTCGAAGAAGGTCGAGATCAACATCATCGACGCGACCGGGGAAGCTGGTGGCATGAGCCGCGTGTCGCTGCTCCAGCCGCCCGAACAAGAGAGCAACACGGTCACGCTTGGCGAAGGGCCCGATGCGGCCGCCGCCATTGTCGACCTCCTCGACGAGCTTGGAGTGCTGCAGCCATGACCGACGTCCTCATCTTGTGTGAACACGACCGAGGCAACCTCGAGCCGGCCACGCTCGAAGCCCTGACGTTCGCTCGCTCGATCGACGGTGCCGATCTCTCCGTCCTCGTGTGCGGCGAGTTGGCCGACGACGCCATCGCGTCCCTCGGCGAGTACGGGGCAACGACCGTGCACGTCGCCGAGCACGATCTGCTCAGCGACTTCGGCCCCGAGACGTGGGGCCAGACCCTCGTCGCTGCGATCGACGAGATCGATCCCGATCTCGTCCTCGCCTGCGGCACCAGCAAGGGCAACGAGGTCTTGGCCCAGGCCGCCGCCCGCCTCGACCTCCCGTTCGTCGCCAACGTGACCGAGCTCGACGATTCCTTCGACGAGATGACCCGTGTGCAGTGGGGCGGCTCGCTCCTGGAGCGCTCTGGCCTCGAGGCCGATCTTCCGATCGTGTCGCTGGCGCATCACGCGGTCGAACCCGCGAGTGTCGACGGCGGCGCGCCGTCGGTCGAGACCTTCGAGCCGGATCTCGACGACTCGCTTGCTCGCACCGTCGTGAACGGGCGAGACATCGCAGAGGCCGGCGTCACCTTGTCGACGGCACCCGTCGTGGTCGGTGGTGGCCGAGCGGTCGGCAATGCCGATGCATTCGCTCCGCTCGAGGAGTTGGCCGAGCTGCTCGGAGGCCGAGTCGGCTGCTCTCGTGCGGTCACCAACAACGGTTGGCGTCCCCATAGCGATCAGGTCGGCCAGACCGGCACCCGAATCGCCCCGGAGCTCTACATCGCAAACGGCATCTCCGGTGCGATCCAGCACTGGGTCGGCGCCATGGCGTCGAAGCAGATTCTGGCGATCAACACCGACCCCGAGGCCAACATGGTCACCAAGGCGGGCTGGGCAGTGATCGGCGATCTGCACGAGGTCATCCCGGCAATCACCGAAGAGGTCAAGAAGCGCCGAGGGTAACTAAACCCCTAGCCGGCCATGTCGGCGGTGTTCGGCCTAGCGGCCGTTGAGTGATGGCTCTGCGGCGGAGCTCACCGATGGCGGGCGGAGGCCGAAGAGTCGCTGTGCAATCGTGCGGACGGTTCGGACGAAGACTCCCGGGTTGTCCGACGCCGGAAACGCCTGCTCATCGACTTGGGGAACGAACAGGCGACCGTTCCCACTCAGATTTGCGTAGACGGGAACTGCGGTGGCGTTGATGAGTCGAAACCACCACGTGCTGTGTGGCGCCCGAAAGGCGCGCATGGGGCCAAGGGCGCTGGGGCGCATCTCCTCGTGATAGGCAGTGCCGAACCATTGATCGGCACGCCGGAGAATCTCGCTGTGTGAGGGATGGATGCCAATGTCGGAGATCACCGTTGCTTCGACCGCCGACAGGTCTTCTCCGCCGTACAGCCGCTGCTGAACGTTCGGCGTGTCACACCCCATCACGCCGAGGGGTCCATCAGCGACTGGCCCCCACGCATCGACAATCGTGTAGTGCGCTGGCGCCTGATCGAGCAGCATGAGCGCTGCGGTCCGGTGGTCGACGAGGCGATGTGTGTAGAACTGTTCGTCCTCAACGCGGCCGGTAAGGCCAGCAACGGTTGCAAGTGGGCCGTGGATGACCTCGGCGGGGTCGCCGGTCAGTTTGGCTGCGACGATTCGAACGTCGGCGTCCACCCACTTCTGAGAAGCCATGGTGGCTCCGAAGCCTCGTTCGAAGTTGAGAGGAATCAGGTCGGTCGTGCAGTCAGCCAGTTGAAAGTCGCCAGGTTCGATGCCGATGTAGCGAGCAACCTCTTCGACACTACGTCC
>CALLIQ010000294.1 GCA_938008925.1 uncultured Acidimicrobiales bacterium | reverse complement strand
CGACCGAGCTCGCCGCATTCGCGTCGGCGACGAAGATCGTGCGATACCCGAGTGCGCTCGCATCCCGCGCCGTCGATTCACAGCACACTTCCGCAACCGTGCCGGTCACGACGACGGTGTCGATCTCGCGATCGCTCAGCTCACCATCGAGCACCGACGATCCCGGGAGGAATGCGCTCGGTAAACGCTTCTCCACGAACAGATCGACGCTGCGATGGTCGAGACTGGAAGCCAGCCGAGCTCGTGGCGACCCGTCGCCCCCAGAACGGCGATACCGCTCGGCGACCTCTTCGCCGAAGAACTCCCGGCGGGCTGGGAGAAACGCTTCGTCACCGGGCACGACCCATGCCACGGTGCCTCCCGCCCCACGGAGGGCCGCGGCCAACGAGTTGATGGTCGGGACGATCGATCGGACCCACTCGAACTCGTCGACGAAGAAGGGAACCATGTCGATCACGACGAGGGCGGTGCGCTCTGGATCGAGCCGGTCGAACGCGAAGCGCCGGCCCCGCCTTGCCTCGTGGCGGGCGTACTCGCGCTCGTCGATCGCCCAGGTCGCCATCGCTCAACTATGCCGCAACGGGCACTCGATAGTGATCGAGCGTGAGGGCGATCGTCTCGTCGATCGGCGTCGGTTCGAGACCGAAGACCTCTGTCGTCTCCGACGTGTCGATCACGAACGGAGCCTCGAACTGATAGAGGATCTCCTTCATCTCCCGCAGCACCGGAACGACCAGGCCGGCGATCGACAACATGGCTGACGGCAGCGTCTTCACCTTGACGGGCTCGACGCCGGCGAGCGCGCACATCCGGTGCACCATCTCGGTCTGCGTCATGGGCGGAGCGGTCGGAGCGAACCACGCACGACCCCACGCCCGCTCGTCGGTGGCGGCAACCACCAGCATCCGGGCCACGTCGTCGATCGCCGTCCAGCTGTGCGCCACGTCGGTCCGACCGAGCAGCGACACGGACTTCCCGGCGATCACCTTCGGCACGACGCGGTCACCCATGTGGCCGGTTTCACCGACTTCGGGGCCGATGAAGTCCGACGCCCGCACCTCGACGGCTCGCACCCGGCCCGAATCGTGGGCAGCTTTTGCGTCGGCCCACATCTGCGCTCGAACGCCGCCCTTCACGCTCGGCGCGTCGAGCGGATCGGTGGCGAGCATCGGGCGAGTCGGCTTCGCGTAGCCGTAGAGATTGCTGAGAGTCACGAGCACCGCACCGGTCTGCTCGGCGGCGGCGAGGAGCGATGCGGCGAGCGGGGGCCAGGCGGTCGTCCACTTGTCGTAAGGCGGGTTGGCGCAGTTGTAGAGCGCAGCGGCGCCCGTGGTGAGTTCGATGAGACGGTCGACGTCGGTCGCATCAGCGGCGACGAGCTCGATCCCCGGCTCGACCGGGCCGCTTCCCGACCGGGTGATGACCCGCACGGGCCTCCCCTGGGAAGCGAGCAATCGGGCGGTCGCTGAACCCGTGGCTCCGGCTCCGACGATCACGTGCAGGTCTTGCGGCTGGCTGTTCATGTGAGCTTCTCCTGATTGAGGTTGGCGAGAGATTGCGATTGGCGGGATTGAGACTTGTTGGATTGCGACTGGCAATCCGTTTCGAGAGCACCGCTCTCGTTTTGCATCATGATCGGATCGATCGGCAAAAGCAAGAGCACTGCTCACATTTGTGTTGAGTGATCTCGTTCTGGGTTCTATGCTCACCGCATGTCCTCTTCTGAAGACACCATCGATGCGAAGCCAGCGGGCGGCGTTCGAGCGAGGGTGCGCGCCGAGCTCACCGCCGAGATCAAGGCGTCGGCCCGCCGACAACTCGCCGTCGAAGGCGCATCGGCGCTCTCGCTTCGCGCCATCGCCAGAGAGCTCGGTATGGCGAGCTCTGCGATCTATCGCTATTTCGCGAGCCGAGACGAGCTCCTCACCGCCCTGATCATCGACGCCTACATCGACGTCGCCGACCAAATCGACGCGGCGGACGCTGCATGCGAGCGATCCGATCGACGGGGCCGGTTCGTCGCCATCGCTCACGCCCTTCGGTCGTGGGCGGTGACGAACCCGAACGAGTACGCGCTCATCTACGGCACCCCGGTGCCCGGTTACGCCGCTCCATCGGACACGGTCGACCCGGCAGCTCGTGTCCCAACGGCTCTTCTCACCGTGTTGGTCGAGTCAGAGATCGCCGAAGACCGGGCCCCTGATGCGTCGCACCTCGGCGAGGCCTTGGCCGAACTCTTGGCCTTCACCGACCACACGGTTCCCGCCGCCGTGATGGCGAGGGCGGTCGAGGCCTGGGCCGAACTCTTCGGGCTGATCAGCCTCGAGCTCTTCGGCCACTTCCACAAGAGCGTCACCGATCCGGAAGCGTTCTTCGCTCACGCGGCGAGCAGCATCGCCGAGCGGCTCCTCCCCTGACCCGACCTCACTCCCCGCGCACCCTCTCCGCACGCCCTCCCCGTGCGGTTGCGTGTGACGGTGTTCACAAGCCACCATTCGGCCATGAGCACACGATCATTCGACTGGATCGCCCACCACGCCAAGACGCGTCCGACCGACATCGCGCAAATCGACCTCGCCACGGACCGGACCTTCAACTGGGTCGAGATGAACGATCGGACGACTCGACTCGCCCACGGCTTGGTGAACGAGCTGGGCGTCGGCGCCGGTGATCGAGTGGCCGTGCTGGCCAACAACAACACGAATTTCTTCGAAGTGCAGTTCGCCTGCTGGAAGATCGGCGCCATCTTCGTCCCGCTCAACTGGCGCCTCGCCGTGCCCGAGCTCGAGTTCATCGTCGGCGACTGCAGCCCGACCGTCATCGTCCACGACGACGACTTCGACGAAGCGGCGGCGACCATCGCGGCATCCTGCTCGATCGCCCACCGGGTCAATTGG
>CALLIQ010000293.1 GCA_938008925.1 uncultured Acidimicrobiales bacterium | reverse complement strand
GCGATGACGACGAGGATCCGCAGGCCCAGCTTCCGTTTCGCCTGGACCGCTTCGTCGTGGATCTGCGCGGCCGTTGCGATCGGCGTGTCGTCCGCGTCGATCGAATCGGGGAAGTCGGTGGTTGGCTCGAAATCAGACACCGCCCCCGAGTGTAGGCAGTCCGGTGCGTCCGGTCCGAGCCGGGGCGCGGAACGGCCCCGCACCCTGCCAGAGGATCCGGGGCCGTTTCAGACCGCTCGACCGGCTGGTGGCCGGTCAATCACACGGTCGAGGACGCGTTCGAGGACTCAGTCGAGACGCTCGATGATCGTGGCGTTGGCCATGCCGCCGCCCTCGCACATCGTCTGGAGGCCGTAGCGGCCGCCGGTGCGCTCGAGCTCGTTGAGCATGGTGGTCATGAGGCGAGCACCCGAGCAGCCGAGGGGGTGACCGAGGGCGATGGCGCCGCCGTTCGGGTTCACCTTGTCCATGTCGGGACCGTGTTCCTTCTCCCAGGCCAGCACGACCGAGGCGAAGGCCTCGTTCACCTCGAACACGTCGATGTCGTCGACGGTGAGGCCGGACTTCTCGAACACCTTGGTGGTGGCCGGGATGGGTCCGGTGAGCATGGTGACCGGGTCGACGCCGGCGAGCGAGAAGCTGTGGAAGCGGGCTCGGGGCTTGAGGCCGAGCTCCTTGGCCTTCGACTCGCTCATGATCAGCACGGCGGCGGCGCCGTCGGTGATCTGCGACGAGTTGGCGGCGGTGACCTTGCCGTCTTCCTTGAACGCGGGCTTCAGCGTGGCGAGCTTCTCGAGCGTCGACTCGCGGATGCCGCCGTCGGTGGTGACCATCTCGCCGGTTTCGATGACCTTGCCACCGTTTTCACGGTCGAGGATCTTCTCGGCGACGGGGATGATCTCGTTGTCGAAGCGGCCCTCGTCGCGGGCCTGTGCGGCACGGCGCTGGCTCTCGAAGGCGAAGGCGTCGAGCGCTTCACGGCTGATGCCCCACTTGTCGGCGATCATCTCGGCGCCGATGCCCTGGGGAACGAGGCCGCCCTGGTCGGCGTAGCGCTCGTTCATCGCGTCGGTGAAAGCGAAGCCGACGTCGTTGGTCATGACCGAGGCGCCCATGGGGACGAGGCTCATGACCTCGACACCGGCGGCGATCACGACGTCGTAGGCGCCGGCGATGACGCCCTGCGCGGCGAAGTGGGCCGACTGCTGCGACGAGCCGCACTGGCGGTCGACGGTGGTGGAGGGGACCGTCTCGGGCCAGCCGGCGGTGAGCACGGCGTTGCGGCCGACGTTGAGGGCCTGGGCGCCGACCTGCATCACGCAGCCCATGATCACGTCTTCGACCAGCTCGGGGTCGAGGTTGTTGCGCTCGGCGAGTGCCTTGAGCACCTCGGCGGCGAGGTCGGCCGGATGCCAGCCGGAGAGGCTTCCGTTCCGCTTCCCCATCGGGGTGCGCACGGCATCGACGATCACTGCGTTTTCCATGTTGGGCCTTTCGGTTTCACCCACACTCGTTGGGGGTGATCACTTCGTCTCTCGAAGGAGTTTACGCACGCGATGGGCTGCCCCGATAGCCCGGCCCGGCACGTTTCGGGGCCAGGGGATACCGTGTGACCCTCGTAACAGCCGGCGGCACCCTTCAGAACCACATGGAGACACATCGAATGACGATCACCGCAGCGGAACTCGACGCCCGAGTCGAAGGCATGAATGTCCCGAAAGCCTTCCTGCAAACGGTGGCTGACAACGGGTCGCAGGTCGCGCTCCGATGGAAGAACGACGACGACTCCTGGTCGGAGATGACCTTCGACGAGCTCGCCGACAAGGTGGCCCGCGCCGCCGCCGGTCTCGCCGCCCAGGGCGTTGGTCATGGCGACCGCGTCATGCTCATGATTCGCAACAACCACGAGTTCCACGTGCTCGACCTCGCTGCGCTGTTCCTCGGCGCTGCGCCCGTGTCGATCTACAACAGCTCGTCTCCCGAGCAGATCGCCTACCTCTGCGGCGACGCAGGGGCCACGGTCGCCATCGCCGAAGACGTCGGCTTCTACGAGAGCATCGTCAAGGCCCAAGGTGAGCTCGACAAGCTCGAGAAGGTCGGCATCATCCACGACTCGGCCGAGCCGGTCGGCGCCGACTTCACCTACGCCGAGCTGCTGGCCGCTGACCCGGTCGACCTCGCGGCGAACGCCGAGATCGCCAAGCCCGACGATCTCGCCACCCTCATCTACACCTCCGGCACCACCGGCCCCTCCAAGGGCGTGATGATCGATCATCACAACATCACCTGGACCCTCGAGTGCCTCAAAGAAGCCATCGGGTGGGAGAGCTACGCGCAAAAGCGCATCGTCAGCTACTTGCCGATGGCCCACATCGCCGAGCGCATGACCGGTCACTACCAGGCGATGATGGTCGGCCTCGAGGTCACCTGCTGCCCCGATCCCACGCAGATCGCCGCCTACGCCGGTCATGTGAAGCCGAACATCATGTTCGGTGTCCCCCGCGTGTGGGAGAAGATCTACGCAGGCGTCAACGCCGCACTCTCGATGGATCCCGAGAAGGAGAAGGCTGTCTCCGAGGCGCTGGAAGCTGCGGGGCCGATCCGGGAGAAGATGACCTTCGGTACCGCCACCGAAGAAGAGATCGAGACCTACAACTTCCTCGACGCCGTTGCGTTCTCCACCATTCGTGAGCTCGTCGGCCTCGACCAGGTCGAGATCGCCATCACCGGCGCCGCCCCCATCCCGGCCGAGATGCTGGCTTGGTTCCGCACTATCGGTGTGCCGCTGTCGGAGATCTACGGCCTGTCCGAGACCTGCGGACCGACCACCTGGGAGCCCTATCGGGTCAAGCCCGGATCGGTCGGCATCGCTGCACCGGGCGTCGAGGTGGCGCTCGCCGAGGACGGCGAAGTCATTTGCCGAGGCGGCAACATCTTCCGGGGCTATCTCAACCTGCCCGAGAAGACCGCAGAGGTCCTCGACGACGATGGCTGGTTCCACACCGGCGACATCGGCGAGATCGACGACGAGGGCTACCTCAAGATCGTCGACCGCAAGAAGGAACTGATCATCACCGCTGGCGGCAAGAATCTCTCGCCGGCCAACCTCGAAGCGGCGCTCAAGATGATCCCGCTCGTCGGTCAGGCATGCGCCATTGGCGACAACCGCCCGTTCGTGTCGGCCCTCGTGGTGCTCGACCCCGACGCAGCCCCCGGTTGGGCAGCGGCGAACGGTGTCGAGTATTCCTCCATGGAGGAACTCGCTCAGAATGAAACCCTCGTCGAGGAGATCAACAAGGGTCTCACCGACGCAATGGCCGACTTCAACAATGCAGAACGAGTCAAGAAGGTCAAGGTCTTGGGCGACGAGTGGATGCCCGACTCCGAGGTCTTGACGCCAACTTCGAAGCTCAAGCGCCGGGGCATCAACACCCGGTTCGAACAAGAAATCGAAGCGATCTACAACGGCTGACACCCCTTTGGGTGCCGGTTGTCACTGGCTCGGGTCAACCGACCTATGCGAATAGCTCGGTTGGCCTAGTCAATTGAAGCAATATCAATCTGCAGATTGAGCGTTCACAGATTTAGCGTCCTACAAGCGGGTGGCGGTAAGCATTCGTGACATCTTGGCGATGGTCACGAAGCTCGCAGAGAAGAACGACAAACGTGTGTGGAGCATCAGATGCAACTGGCTGCCGCAGTGCAGCAAGTTCGGGCGACCCAAGAGTCCTTTCCCTTGGCGATCTCGAACGAGCGAAACGGCGAAGAAGATCTCGCAGTCTGGGTGACAAACGAGTCCCCCTGGTTTGGGGTGCTCGAGGAGCTGGAGTCGGACGTCTTCTTCGACGGCGAGCCGGTTCCCTACGCGTCGAGCGGGTTCGATTTCGAGTTCCTGGTGATCGTGGGTGGCGATCACGACCAGCATCGAGTTCGCCACGTCATGCGAGTCGGGCTTCCCACCAAGGTCAACGGTTACCCGACGCCGCTCTCGTTCCTGGCTCACGATCTGATCCAGAGCGGTCAAGGCATCGAGTACGCGTCGCTCGCAGCCGAGTACGCAGCGCGCGGGTACGACCTCGCTCGGATTCCATCTGTCGAGACCTCGATCCGCACTGAAGCGCTGAAGAGCCGGCTCCGCAGCACGACCGTTCTCGGGTACT
>CALLIQ010000292.1 GCA_938008925.1 uncultured Acidimicrobiales bacterium | reverse complement strand
CGCGACAGCTCGGGGTCGACCATGGCGTTACCGCCGAACTTGATGACGACGACCGCGCCTCGGAACTCCTGGATGTACGGAAGCGCCTCGACCAGCGCTTGGGTCCGTCGCTCGGGCGAATAGCCCCGCTCGGCGGCGATCTCCGCCGATGGAACGGTGTCGCTCTTGGCCTCGGTGTCGATGGCGGCACTGCTTACAGGGTTGGCTGGATTCTCGTTCACGATCGGTACCCCGCGTTGATGTCGATGTACCCATGCGTCAGATCACAGGTCCACACCGTGGCTGCGCCGGATCCGATGCCGAGATCGCTTCTGAGCACGACGTGGGCGCCCACCATGTGCTCGGTGGCGCGTTCTTCGGAGTAGGTGTCGAGCTGGAGACCGGCTTCGGCGACCTGCTCATCACCGATCCAGATGGCGACCTTGTCGCGATCGGCCCGCTGCCCGGCCTTGCCGATCGCCATGACGATCCGACCCCAGTTGGCGTCCGACGCCGCGACGGCGGTCTTCACGAGTGGCGAGTTGGCGATCGCCAACGCCACGATCTTCGCCGCATCGTCGGACTCGGCGCCGGTGACGGTCACCTCGACGAACTTGGTCGCGCCCTCACCGTCTCGAACGATTTGGTGGGCGAGGTCGAGGTTCACCTCGTCGAGCGCCGCCTGGAGCGCCTCGATGCGGGGATCGTCCATCGCGGTGATCGGATCGCCGCCGGCCGCCCCTGTTGCGAACAACAGCACGGTGTCGCTCGTCGACGTGTCGGAGTCGACGGTGATGCGGTTGAAGCTCTGCTCGACGGCCCCGCCGATGAGCGCCTGCGCTACATCGGCTGACATCGGCGCGTCGGTGAACACGAAGCCGAGCATCGTGGCCATGTCGGGGGCGATCATGCCGCTGCCTTTGGCGAACCCGACGACGGTGTACTCCCCTGCGGTGGCCGAGGCACCCTTTGCGAAGGTGTCGGTGGTGCGGATGGCGTTGGCTGCCGCTTCCCAGCTCCCAGCGTCGGCGTCGACGAGCCCGTCGAGCAGATTCGGGAGCTCGGTGGCGAGCGCGCCCTCGGGCATCGATTCGCCGATCACGCCCGTTGACGCGAGATAGACCTCGTGTGGGTCGACACCCAACGCTTCGGCGATGACATCGGCGGTCAGGCGAGCGGCGGTCTCGCCGGCCTTGCCGGTGAACGCGTTGGCGTTGCCAGCGTTGACGACCAGCGCTCGACCTGTGCCGCTCGGCAGGATCGAGCGGCACCAGTCGACCGGAGCCGACGGGCACAGCGACTTCGTGAGGGTTCCCGCGACGGTGGTCCCTTCGGGAACCACGGCCAGCATCAGGTCGGCTCGCCCCTTGTAGCGGAGGCCGGCGGCGTGGGTCGAGAGCTTGACACCGGCGACGGGCGGCAACGCGGGGAACTCGTCGGGTGCCAGCGGAGAGACGGCGCTTTCGTGCCCGCTGCTCATGGGTACACCCCGACGATCGGCAATCCGGTGGTCTCCGGGAGGCCGACGGCGAGGTTGGCGCACTGCACCGCCATGCCAGAGGCCCCCTTCATGAGGTTGTCGAGCGTGGCGATGGCCATGACCAGGCCGGTGCGGGGGTCGACTCGGGCAGTGAGGTGCACGGTGTTCGATCCGAGCGTTGCCTTGGTGGATGGCGAGCGTTCACTGACCACCATCCAGGGGGCGTCGGCGTAGAAGGCGCTCATCACCGCCAACGCGTCGTCCGTCGACGCATCCTTTGCCGGTCGGCCGTAACAGGTGGCGATGATGCCCCGGTTCATGGGCGCGAGATGCGGGGTGAACAGCACCTGGGCCGCAACCCCGGTGCGCTCGGTCAACGCCTGCTCGATCTCGGGCGTGTGACGATGGGTGAGAAGCGCATATGCCTGCACGTCCTCGTCGACCGTGCAGAACGTCGTGTTCTCCTTCGGAGGCCGGCCCGCCCCGCTCACGCCGGTGACGAGGTCGACGATGAGACCGTCGCCGTGAACGAGACCCGCCTCGAGCAGCGGGGCCAACGCGAAGGTTGCGGTCGCAGCGTTGCAGCCGGTTGCAGCGATCAGTTCGGCACCGGCGATCTTGTCGCCGAAGAGTTCGGGCAAGCCGTAGACGAACTCGTCGAGGAGTGCCGGAGCCACGTGATCGGCGCCGTACCACTCGGGGTAGAGGCTCGCGTCGTGAAGCCGGAAGTCGGAACCGAGGTCGATGATGTGGCCGACCCGGCCGCGGATGTCGGGAATGACGGTCTGACTCACCCCGTGCGGCAAGCCGCAGAAGACGATATCGAGACCCTCGACGGCGTCAGGGCTGTACGCATCGAAGGTTCGGTCACCGTATGCGGCAGCCAAACTCGGGTAGAGGTCGGCCAGCGCGGTGCCGGCCTTCGAATCACCCGTGGCGAGTCGAAGATCGAACTCGGGGTGTTGGGCGAGCAGGCGGAGGAGTTCGGCGCCGGTGTAACCCGAGGCGCCAACGATCCCGACGGAGAACGGCATTCGGGAAGTATGCACACCGCTGAATGGTTATGCAACAACCTTTCGAGAGTGCTTCACGCCTTCGAACGGCGCTCGCGCACCCAGCGGACCGCCTCGATCAGAATCGTCACCGACAGAGCGGCCGAAAACGCGTAGACGAACGCCCGGGTGTGGTCGTCCTTGAACCGCTCGCCGAAGTAGAAGCCGAGCAGCCCGGCGTAGCTCGCCCACAAGGTGGCGGCAAGGAGATCGAACCGGATGAAGGTCGGATAGTCCTGCTTCGTGATGCCCGAGGAAACGGTGATCGCCGTGCGGCCTCCGGGGATGAAGCGAGCGGTCACGAGCAACAAGCCGCCGCGTTTCGCCAACTGTTCGGATGCCCAGGCGAGCTGTTTTTGTTGCTTCTCCCGACTGAGCACGGTGCGTTGCAGCCAATCGCCCGCTCGACGTCCGAGCCAGTAGGCGAGGTTGTCGCCGGTGAACGCCCCGACCGCTCCGAGCGCGATCACGGCGACGATCCAGAGTTCGCCCTGGCCAGCGGCAATGCCGCCGAGGATGACCGTGGTCTCGCTCGGCACGACCGGCACGACGGAATCGAGCAAAGCAATCGCGAAGATGAGCGCGTAGAACCACGGGTTACTCGAGAGCGATTCGAGCCAGTCGAGAAGCGATTCCAGCACCCGAGCGACGCTATCGCTGGTCGCCACGGCTCGGGGTCATGGCGGGGCGCTAGCATCCCTGATCCGTGGGACTCGTGGTCGGAATCTGTGGGGGAAGCGGTTCGGGAAAGACGACGCTCGCTCGCCTGCTGATCGAACGACTCGGACCGGACCGGGCGGTTGGCCTTGCCTTCGACGCCTATTACTGCGACCAGGGCCATCTCTCGCCCGACCAGCGCGCCGAGGTCAACTACGACCATCCGGACTCACTCGACGGTCCGCTCATCGCCGAGCATCTCGGCGATCTCGCTGCTGGCCGACCGGCTGCGGTCCCCGTGTACGA
>CALLIQ010000291.1 GCA_938008925.1 uncultured Acidimicrobiales bacterium | reverse complement strand
GATGCCCTGGCCCGGTTCGCCCAGTGGGGCCTGTTCGCATGGTCGATCCATCCGACGGTGATCGTCGGCACGCTCGCGGTGCTCGCGTTCTACTCCTGGCCGCTCGCGATCGTCGTCATGATCGCCTACGCCCCGGTGTTCCCCGCTCTTCGGTGGTTGCAGCGGCGCCAGCTCGCCGCATACGACATCGTGCGGACACGGGTGTCGGAGATGCTCACCGGGTTCAGCGAGGCGGTGATGGGTGCGGCCGTCGTCCGGGCCTATGGCGCCGAGGATCGAACCCGCGATCGCCTCCATCGCAACATCAGCGCCCGGTACCGAGCCCGAATCAAGGCCAATCGATTCCAGGCTGGCGTCTTCGTCGTCGGCGACATGTTCGGTGCGGTCGCCTTCGCCGGCGTGCTCGTCGTCGGTCTCAGTTTTCGCGAGCAGCTCGGGCTCGAGTCGGGTGAGCTCGTGGCGTGCCTGTTCCTCACGTCGCTGCTGAACGGTCCGATCGGCGAACTCGGCGAAACGCTGGACCAGACCCAGACCGCCGTCGCCGGCTGGCGCAAGATCCTCGATCTCTTGGATCAGCCGACCGATGTCATCGAGCCGGACGACGGCCTCGAGATCCCAGCGGGTCCGGTGGCCATCAGCGCCGAATCGGTCGGCTTCGCCTACCGGGGTGGCGAGCCGGTTCTCACCGACGTCGACATCGAGATCCCGGCGGGGACCAACGTCGCCATCGTCGGCGAGACGGGCTCGGGTAAGACCACGTTCGCCAAGCTGCTGTGTCGACTCGCCGATCCGACGGGCGGAGCCATCCGACTCAACGGCTGCGATCTGGTCGATGTGCGCCCCGACTCGCGCCTGTCCACGGTTCGCATGGTTCCCCAGGACGGGTTCCTGTTCGAGACCACGATCGGCGAGAACATACGGTTCGGTCGACCGGATGCCTCTCCCGACGATGTGCAGGCTGCCGTCGACACGCTCGGTCTCGGATGGTGGCTCGATCGCCTGCCGAACGGGCTCGACACCCACGTCGGCGAACGGGGAGGCTCGTTGTCGGTCGGCGAACGCCAACTGGTGGCTCTGGTCCGGGCCGCATTGGCCGATCCAGGGCTCCTGATCCTCGACGAGGCGACCTCTGCGGTCGACCCGGAGACCGATCAGGCCCTCACCACGGCCATCCGTCGTCTCGCCGAGGGGCGAACGCTCGTCAGCATCGCCCACCGCCTCGCCACGGCGATCGCAGCCGATCTGGTTCTCGTCTTCGATGACGGTCGCCTCGTCGAGGTCGGCCATCACGACGAGCTGGTGGAAGCCGGTGGCGTCTACTCCGGACTGCACCGTGCCTGGATCGGGAACACGTCTCGGGCGAGCTGAGCCTGGCTGACGGATCTGTGCTCGTCACACGTGCCAGATCTGTGCTCGTCACACGTGGTTTACGGTCAGCTGCTACACATCGAGGCGGCGGGACGGCCGCCGAATGAACCGAATTTGCACTCGGGGCGCCACTAGTCTCCAGGACTCGCTCGCCCCCTCAGGAGGGAACCCAATGAAGAAGCTCACTCGCACGGTTGCGCCCATTTTCGCTCTCGGCGTCGCACTCAGCGCTTGCGGTGGCGGCTACGACCGCGCCGAGTTCGTCGACGAGCTCGTCACCGAAGGCGGCGGCATCATCGACGAGACGCAGGCCAACTGCATCGCCGACGGCCTCGAAGCCCAGATCGGTGTCGACCGTCTCGGGGACCGCGGCTCGCTCACCACCGAAGAAGAGGGCATCGTCACATCGGTCACCACCGATTGCATTCTCGGAAGCTGATCGAGCAGCGCTGAACCGAGGCTGATCTACGGCGCGCCGTGGAGCCGATTGCGCTCCAGGCCGTCGATGATCAGCTTTAAGCCGAGTTCGAACTCGGCGTCACGGTCGACATGACTGACCGTTTGGGAGGCGAGCGGAAGCTCTCCTGCCGGAAGTGAAGAACGGAACGAGGCGACCTCGGCGGCACTGTGCCCGCCGAGGTCGTCGTTTCGTTGGCCGATCTCGTTGAGCGCGTGGCCGTTGACGAACGCCACGATCACGAGCAAAACCCGGTTCGCTTCGTCTGGCGAAAAACCGACGTCGAGCAGCTCTGTGAGCGCCCGTTCGGCCACCGCCATCGACGAGATCGTCACGATCGCTCGCGTGGCCACCAGCAGCGCGCCCCGAGGATGGCGAAGCAGCGCCTGTCGGTACGAGCGGGAGTAGGTCCGCATGCGGTCGGGCCACGGCACGTCGAGCGGGCGAAGATCGACCTCGGCATAGATGTGATCACAAGCCAGGTCGATGAGCTCGTTTCGTCCGCTGGCATGGGCTTCGACGTTCGTGATCGCAACGCCGAGTTCGGACGCGACCGCCTCGAGCGAGAGCGTCGAGGGTCCGGCAGCATCGATCAACCGGAGCGCAGCGGCACCGACGTCGTTGGCGGAGAGTGGGCGTTCGTTCATCTTCGTTCGCTAGCATCCCACGTCATCAAGCCTCGGCCCCAACATCACTGCGAAACGTGGGTCGACAACCTCCAGGAGCGATCGTGAGCAAGCCCCCCGTTCGAGTGACCGTCACCGGTGCCGCCGGCCAGATTGGGTACAGCCTGCTGTTCCGAATCGCCTCCGGAGCCCTGCTCGGTGACGATCAGCCGGTGATCCTCCAGATGCTGGAGATCACGCCCGCGCTGGGCGCCCTCGACGGCGTGGCCATGGAACTCGACGATTGCGCCTTCCCGCTCCTCGCCGGCATGGTCAAGACCGACGATGCCGAGGTTGCCTTCGGCGACGCCGACTACGCACTGCTCGTCGGCGCGATGCCACGCAAGGCCGGCATGGAGCGCGCCGACCTGCTCGAGGCCAACGGCGGCATCTTCGGTCCGCAGGGCAAGGCCATCAACTCGTCCGCGAGCAAGGACATCAAGGTCCTCGTCGTCGGCAACCCGGCCAACACCAATGCCCTCATCACCCTGTCGAACGCACCCGACATCGACCCCACTCAGATCCAGGCGATGACCCGCCTCGACCACAACCGTGCGATGAGCCAACTCGCCGCCAAGACGGGCACGTCGGTCAACGACATCAAGAAGATGACCATCTGGGGCAACCACTCGTCCACGCAGTACCCCGACCTGTTCCACTGCGAGGTCAACGGCCAGATCGCCGCCGATCTCATCAACGATCAGGCGTGGCTCGAGAACGACTTCATCCCCACCGTCGCCAAGCGCGGCGCCGCCATCATCGACGCCCGCGGCGCATCGTCGGCCGCATCGGCAGCCAACGCCGCCATCGACCACATGCACGACTGGGCGCTCGGCACCAACGACGGCGACTGGGTCTCGATGTCGGTGATCTCCGACGGCTCCTACGGCGCTCCCGACGGCATCGTCACCTCGTTCCCCACCACCTGCGCCGGCGGCGGCGAGTTCTCGATCGTCACCGGTCTCGAGATCAACGATTTCAGCCAGGGGCGCATGGAAGCCACCTGGGCCGAGCTCGCCGAAGAGCGCGACACCGTCAGCGGTCTCGGCCTCATCTGAGTCTCTACACGAGCCCGGCAGGGGTCGTGCGGCAACGGGATCGGGCAACGCTCGCTTCGCCACGCAATGTTGCCCTCACCCGTCACCCCACGACCCCTGCCTCTCCCGCACTCGTCATCGGCGGGGCATGCCGGTGAGTCCGTTCGGCGATGCTCGCTTCGCGACGCAATATCGCCTCACGTTCTCCCCCGCATGCCCCGCCTTTGCGCGTGCCGCACCCAGCCCCGACTCGGGCGTGGTGTGTTGGCGGCCTACTTGAGGAACTTGCTGCCTGGGCCGAGGGAGTTTGTGAGCGTCAGCGAACAAACTCGAAGCAACTCGAAGAGTTGCCAGTCATTTGAGGAACTTGCTGCCTGGGCCTGCGTGGCCTGAACGTTCCGCCCGAAGGGCAAAGGAAGACCAGAAGTTCCGAGAGTTGACGAAGTAATTTGAGGAACTTGCTGGTCGTGTTGTCGGCGAGGGTTTTGCCGTTGGTTTGGTGGGTGGGGCAGTAGAAGACCGTGTACTTGCGGTATTCGACGGTGCGGATCGTGTCGTCGCAGGCCGTTGTCTTCTTGCCTTTCCCGTGGCATCCGAGGCACGGCTCGCCGGCACGGTTGTGCACGAGCGAGGGGCGATCGGCGCTCTTGCCGATGTCGTCGAGCGTCCGCTCGTGTGCGGTCGCTTCCTCGACGGCGGCGAGCATGGCGGCGTGGAGCCGATCGAGCTCGTCTTCGTCGAGCTTCGACGCGTTGGCGAACGGTGAGATCCCCGCTCGGAACAGGATCTCGTTGGCGAGCATACGGCCAAGCCCCGAGACGATGCCCTGGGTGCGGAGCACACCGTGGAGGCGACGCGACTGCGCGCCGATCAGCGTTGCGAACTCGTCTCGGCTCAGGTCGATCGCTTCGGGTCCGAGGTTGGACAGTGGCTCCTGTTCGAGGGGATCGCCGTCGACAGCCCAGACGCCCGCTTTGCGTTCGGTGCCCGCCTCGGTCAGCAACCAGGCTTCCTCGACCGGGCCATCCGGTCCGTCGAGCGCGAAGACCCATCGAGCGATCCCGTTGCGCGGTTTCTTCGATCGCTTCGGGTCGGGACGGAGTCGCCCGCCCTGCATGAGGTGGACCACATGGGTGTGCCCGTTGTCGAACGCGATCAGCAACGACTTCGCCCGTCGTCCCACACTCGTGAGCGACGCTCCGACCGCGGCATCCGCAGCCGGGTTGAAGGTCTTGAGGCCGGCGAAGTTCAGCAGCTCGAACTTCACGAGCTCCGCCGAGCCGATGGCCGTGGTCATTCGCTCGGCGTGGGCCTGGATCTCGGGCATCTCGGGCATCGGTCAGCTCGATTCGAACTCGGTCGCCGCTCGAAGGTCTCGAAGGTGGTCGTCGATCGAGGCCAACTGAGAAGCATGGCCGAGCAGCAGACGCATGTCGCCACCGACGGTCAGCTCGCCATCGAGGAATGCTCGTTGCGCGCTCAACGCTCCCGTTGCGATCGCAACGGCGGTGCTGTGTTGCAGGTGGAGGGTGAGCCCGGCCCGTTCTGCGTCACGGTGATAGCGGACCGGTCCGGGCCCGAGATCGAGCGCATACGTCGATTCGTCTCCGGCATGGTCGGCGCTGACCACGAAGCCGATGGTGACGTCTTCGGGGAGCGGGTCGACCGAACGAACCGCGTCGGTCGCAGCTCGCAGCCATTCATCGGTGAGGTAGCGCACCCGACGATCGTAGGACCAGGAATCGAGCGGCGCAGCTCCCGCCAGCGATCCATACTGACCCGATGGGCATCCCTCGCTTCGAGCCGCTGCACACCGAGCGGCTCGTCATTCGTCCGACGGCCGACGGCGATGTCGATGCGCTCCACGCCAGACGCAACGACCCCACCACCGCGGCGCTGCAGAGCTGGGAGGTTCCCTATCCCCGAGAGCGGGCGGCGGAGCTCGTCGCGGCGATGGTGGCCCACGATGGCATCCCACCGTCGGATGGCTGGTTCCAGCTCGCCATCGACGATGGAGAATCCGGCGAGCCGCTCGGCGATCTCGCCCTGCACCTGACCTTCGACGGCCGTTGCGCCGAGGTGGGTTACACCCTCGCCCCGAACGCTCGGGGTCGGGGCATCGCGACCGAGGCTGTGGATGCGCTCGCCACCTGGGTGGTCGACGAGGTCGGGGTCTCGCGCGTCTCCGCCATGATGCACCCCGACAACGCGGCATCGATCCGTGTCGCCGAGCGGATCGGCATGGTCTACGAGGGGCGTACCCGCAACTCCTATTGGGTGGGCGACGAAGTCTCCGACGACGTGCTCTACGGCATGACCCCCGACATGCTTCGTTCCTGGCGCGATCGGCCGCGAAGCCGACCCGATCAGGTCGGCTTGGTCGAGGTCACCAGCGAGAACGTGGGGGTCGTGCGCCAGCTCGAACTCCATGCCTCACAGGAGCGGTTCGTCGCTCCGATGGCGAAGTGGTTCGCCGCCCTGGTGACGCCGCCCATCGAGCTCGGAGAGGCGCTCACTCCGTGGCTGCGAGCCATCGAGGCCGACGGCGAAATCGTCGGTGCGCTCCTGATGTCAGAGCCGACGGCGGTGCATCGCGAGCCATACGTGTGGCGTCTGCTCGTCGATCGCATGCACCAACGACGCGGGATCGGCAGGCGAGTGCTCGACCTCGCGGTCGAGCAGGCGAAGGGCTGGAACGCTGACGAGTTGATGATCTCGTGGGTACCGGCACCGGGCACGGCCGGTCCGATGTA
>CALLIQ010000290.1 GCA_938008925.1 uncultured Acidimicrobiales bacterium | reverse complement strand
TACGGGACCAAACAACAAACTCAACGGAGTTACCACAATGCTTCACTTCGAATTCCTCAGCGCATGGATGAAGGCCCAGGCCAAGACCGAGCGTGGCGCCAGCCTCGTCGAGTACGCCCTCCTCGTCGCCCTCATCGCCGTCGTCTGCATCGCCGCCGTCACCGCCCTCGGTGAGAGCGCCGCCGACAAGTTCTCGCAGGTCGACTCCTCGATCAGCGGCTGATCGCCTTCCCCCACTGGGGGAAATGCAATCTGAGAGACCGGGAGGCACTTCGGTGCCTCCCGGTTTCGCGTTTTCGGGACGATCTCGGCTTGATCTCAGCGATCGCCATGCCGATGAGAAGGTGTGGTCACTACCGTCGCGAACCCGAACCGACCCGTCTCGACGTCAGATGCCGATCGACTGGTCGACGAGTCTCGATTCTTCCGGTTGGCCAGGCGGCCGTTCGTCATTGCGATCGCGCTGCTGGTGGCCTACGTGCTTCTCTCTCGGGTCACCGACCCGCGCGCCTACCTCTCCACCGACACTGGCGGCAAGGTCGCCACGGTCGAGCTGATGGCCGAGCGAGGCGACTTCGATCCAGATCTCGGCTACTGGGCCGAGGCGATCGACCCCGATGGGTCGCTCTATCCGATGTGGGCGACGATTCAGGCCGATGACAAGTGGGTCAACGTCACGACGCTCCCGATGGTGCTCGCGGCTCGCCCGCTCTACGCGCTCGGGGGATATCGAGCGGCGCTGCTGTTGCCGATGCTCGGCAGCGTCGCCGCCGCCCTCGCGGCCGGTGCCCTCGCACGTCGATTGACAGCGAACACAGCTGCGCGATCGGACGGCGCGCTGGCCACGTGGGTCGTCGGTGCAACCGGTCCGTTGGTGATCTACGCGCTCGACTTCTGGGAGCATTCCATCGGCGTTGCGCTGATGGGTTGGGGCATCGTGTTCGTGCTCGATGCGCTCGACGGACGGCGAGCAGTGTTGGCGGCAGCGTCTGCCGGGTTGTGCTTCGGTGCGGCGGCGACGATGCGCCAGGAAGCGCTCGTGTACGGATTTGTCGCCGGGTTGTCCCTCGTGACCGTGCTCGCCCTCGGTCGCCGATTGGTGCCCTTCATCACTCGCCCGTCGGCCATGGTGGTCGGCGCTCTGATCCCGCTCGTGCTCAACGCAGCCCTTGAATCTGCCTTGATCGGCGAAAGCACTCGCACGAGCCGGGGCGCAGGAACGGTCACCAGCGCTGGAGCGGCAGGGTTCGCAACCCGCGTCGAGGAGGCGATCATCACGGGTGCTGTGCCGTTCGCTCCTGGCCGTGCACTCGGTTCGATCGCAGCGCTCGCCCTCGTGGCTGGTCTCGTCATGCTCGGACGGGCCATCGCCTCCGAGCGCGAGGTGAGGATCCCGTCGATGATCGTCGGCGCTGTCTATCTGTTTCTCCTCATCGAAACGATCGCCATCGGCCCCGGTTTCGTCCAGGGAATGGTCGCCGCGACCCCCTTGGCCGGCGTTGGTCTCTTCTTCGGGTTCCGCGATCGATCGATTCGGGCGACGGGTGTGGTCATGGCCATCGCCGTCGCATCGCTCCCGTTGGTGTGGGCGGTGCAGTACACCGGCGGCGCGTTGCCCCAGTGGGCCGGCCGCTACATCTTGACGAGCGGGTGGGCGCTCGCAGTGATCGCGGTCGTCGGACTCGAGCGTCACTCGCGCAGAGCCCTGGCTGCACTCGCGTCCTTGAGCCTCGCGATCACCGCGATCGGCTACGCCTGGGTGGTGCAGCGCACGGCGGCGTTCGGCGATGCATTCGAAGAACTGGCGGCGATCGATCAGCCGGTTCTGGTCTTCTCCGATCCCTTCCTCGTTCGAGAGGGTGGGCCCCACGTGGTCGAGCAGCAGTGGTTGGCGGCCAGCTTCGAGGAGGGGCGAGCCGAAGCGGCCGACGCCCTGATCGACGGGGGTTTCGAACGATTCGGATACGTCGACCGGCTCGCGGCGGAGACAGATGTCCTCTTCGACGGATGGATCGCCGTCGGCGAGCAGAGTGTCTCGCTGTTCGATGGATATGACCTGCGAGTCGTGGCATATGAACGAGCGCCCTAGCTGCGAACAAACGTTCCCCGAAATGGGCGGCCTCCCGGGCGGTCGCCGATAGTCTCGATGGCGTGGGCAACAAGATCGTCATCCGCGGGGCTCGTGAGCACAATCTCAAGGACGTCAGCGTCGAACTCCCTCGCGAGAAGCTGATCGTCTTCACCGGTCTGTCCGGGTCGGGCAAATCCTCATTGGCCTTCGACACCGTCTATGCGGAGGGCCAGCGTCGTTATGTCGAGTCGCTGTCGGCGTACGCCCGCCAGTTCCTCGGCCAGATGGACAAGCCAGACGTCGACTTCATCGAGGGCTTGTCGCCTGCGATCTCGATCGATCAGAAGTCGGCGAGTCGAAATCCCCGGTCGACGGTCGGCACCGTCACCGAGGTCTACGACTACCTCCGCCTGCTGTTCGCCCGCGTCGGCATTCCCCATGACCCAGAAACCGGCGAACGTCTGGTCAAGCAGACGCCCCAGCAGATCGTGGACCAGGTGCTCCGGCTTCCCGAGGGCACCCGATTCCAGGTGCTCGCACCGGTCGTTCGGGGCCGCAAGGGCACCTACGAGACCCTGCTCGGCGACCTCGCGACGCAAGGATTCGCCCGAGCCATCGTCGATGGTGAGCAGGTCGATCTCGCCGGTGACCTCCCCGAGCTCGAGCGCTACGAGAT
>CALLIQ010000289.1 GCA_938008925.1 uncultured Acidimicrobiales bacterium | reverse complement strand
TTCTCGGCCCGGTCGGTGGTGGCGATCACGATGCGGACACCGTTCGGCGAGAGGTCGGCAGGCCAGGCTTCGACCTCGATGCCGTGTGCCGCCGCGAGCGCGGCCAGGTCGGTGCCGTGCGGCGTGCCGAACAACAGCTCGTAGCGCTCAGCTTCGAGCAACGTGTGTTGGGGTAGGAATGAGAAGATGCCGCCGCCGTCGTTGTCGGTCACGACGATGGTCAGGTCGATGGCTCGACCGGTCAGCGCCACCAGCGACGTGGAGTCGTGGAGGAAGGCGACATCGCCGATGTGGCAGACCGTCGCAACGCCGGTTGCGGCGATCCCGATCGCTGTGGCGATCGTGCCGTCGATGCCGTTCGCTCCTCTGTTGGCGTAGACCGCGATGTCGTCCCGATTGCCGCCGAACCACTCGAGGTCTCGAATCGGCATCGACGACGCCGTGACCAGCGCACCCCCGGCCGGTGGCCCGGCGAGCACGGCCTTGGCAACGTCGATGTCGGTCGGATCGTCGGTGGCGGCCAACTCGGCTCTGATCGCAGCGTCGGCCCGAGCCTCGGCATCGAGCCAACGGTCCCGGACCGCCAGCGCGGCGGACGACGGTTCGGCGATCGCCGCAGCGAGCGAGCCGGCGGCTTCGAGGAGGGCGGCGGCGAGTCCGTGATCGGCGACGAGGGTGGTGGCGACGTCCTCGGGGTCGATGAACCGGCCCCACGGCTGGCTCGACACCACTTCGGTACCGGCCCCAGCGCAGGCGGTGATCCACTGGCTCACCGCTTTGCTCGAGACGATCTCGCCGAGCCGCAGGATCACATCGGGGCGTACCGACGCGGCGAATGGTCGATGACGGAGGAGTGCGTCGAAGCTCGACAGTGCGCCGTCGCCGCGGCATCCGCTGCGATGATCGGCGATCACCACCCAGCCGAGGCGATCGGCGAGGGCCCGGATCGAGTCGGCGTCGTTTTGCCCCCGACCGGCCACGATGGCGCCGCTTCGCCCGGCGAACTGCGACACGAGTCGGGCGGCGTCGTCGGCCGTGATCGTCGGGTGCTCGACCGGGTCGGGCGTGAGTGCGGCATCGGGCTCCGGCAGTTCGCCGGGCCGGCCTGCGAGAGGATCGCGGAAGGACAGATTCAGGTGGACCGGACCGGGCTGCGCATCGGTTGCCGCACCCCAGGTGATGGCGGCGAGCGAACGCCACGACTCGGGGTCGGAGTCGTCGGGCGGACCGGGTTCGGCGAACGCGCGGACGGCGCCACCGAAGAGATCGGTTTGGTCGATCACCTGAGGAGCGCCGCGGTCCCACAGTTCGGGTGGGCGATCGGCGGTACACACCAGCATCGGAACGCACGACAGGCCGGCCTCGACCACCGCGGCGTGAAAGTGAGTGCCCGCGGTGCCGGAGCTGCACAACACCACGGCGGGAGTCGTCGTGGCCAGGCCATGCCCGAGGGCGGCGAACGCCGCGCTTCGTTCGTCGTGGAACACGTGGACGGACAGCTCGCCGCCGTCGGCCCCACGATCGACCAGCGCGAGGGCGAGAGGCGTCGAGCGCGATCCGGGAGCGATGAACGCAGCCGTGAGCCCCTGACGGATCCACTCGTCGACGAGCGTTGCGCAAAACGTCGCGTTGGCCGTGATGGGCGTCTGGTCGGTGCTCACCGCTCCAACGCTACGGTCGCGACATGACCATGAGGTGGAACCGAGCCCTGGTGACGGGCGCATCGAGCGGGATCGGCAAGGAGATCGCTCGCAAGCTGGCCGCCGACGGCACCGATCTGGTGATCGTCGCCCGCGACACTGCGAGGCTCGAAGCGCTCGCGGCGGAGTTGTCCGACGTCGACGTCGAGGTGCTCCCCGCGGATCTGTCGGTTCGCTCCGACACGTCGATCGTCGAGGATCGGCTCGCCGACGAAGACCGTCCGATCGATCTGTTGGTCAACAACGCGGGCTTCGGTCGCGGCGGACCGTTCGTCGAGAACGACCTCGACGTCGCCACCGACGTGGTCGAGGTGAACGTCACCGCCGTGCTGCGGTTGGCGCATGCGGCGTCGGTGCCCATGGCGGCCCGCGGTCGGGGAGGCATCCTCAACGTGTCGTCCATGGCGGGGGATCTCGTCGCCCCGAACTCTGCGGTCTATTCAGCGACCAAGGCGTTCGTCACGAGCCTCAGCGAGTCGCTCCACCAAGAGCTCGTCGATGGCGGCGTGACCGTCACCGCTGTGCTCCCCGGGTTCACCCGCACCGAGTTCCAGGACCGGGCCGACGTCGACACGAGCGACATCCCCGACCTCGCATGGCAGTCGGCATCCGATGTCGCCGACGAGGCGCTCGCCGCCATCGCAGCAGGCAAGCCCCGTGTCGTCACGGGCAGGGCCAACAAGTTTCTGGGAGCCGCGTCCCGCACGATGCCGACCGCGGGGCTTCGTGCGCTCGGCCGGCAAGCGATGAAGCGCGAGAACAAGTGACGGGCCGAATCTGATGCTGCATCACGAGATCGTCGGACGCGGTCCTCGACTCGTGCTGGCTCACGGGTTCACGCAGAACCGGCAGTGTTGGGGCGACTTCGTCGATGCGTTGTCCGGTCGGTTCGAACTCGTGCTCGTCGACCTGCCAGGACACGGCCTCTCGAACCACGACGACGCCGATCTGTGGGAAGCGGCCGATCTGTTGGTCGACGTCGGCGGGGCCGCGACCTACATCGGCTATTCGATGGGTGGCCGCATCGGCCTCCACGCCGCCTTACGCCACCCCGAGTCGGTCGAACGGCTCGCCGTCATCGGCGCGACCGCAGGGATCGACGAGGCCGCCGAGCGCGCCGCTCGGCGCGAGGCCGACGACGAACTGGCGACTCGCCTGCTCGACATCGGGGTTCCCGCGTTTCTCGATCGTTGGCTCGCGAGCCCGTTGTTCGCCGGGCTGTCGGACGCTGCGGCGTGTCGCCCGCAGCGAGAGGCCAACCGGGCCGCGGGTCTGGCTGCGTCGCTTCGGTCGTGTGGAACGGGGACCCAGGAACCGCTGTGGGCGGAGCTCGCAGGGCTCCGCCAACCGTTGCTGGCGATCGCTGGATCCGACGATCACAAGTTCACCGAGCTCGGGCAACGCCTCGTCGCCGCTGCCGGGACAGCGACGGGAAGCCCAGCACTCTTTCATCGAGTGCCGGGCTCCCACGCCGTGCATCTCGAAGCGCCTCGAGCCGTCGCTGGGGCGATCAGCGACTGGCTCGATCAGCTCTGAGAGGACTGCGAACTCACCGGAGGCTTTCAGCTGTGGTCGGTGCGCCCGATCAGCGAGATCGAGATCTCTCGCTCGGGGTCGGTCTCGTTGAACCCGTAGGTCCCTTCGAAGCCGCCCTCTCGGGTCACCGGCGTGTCGTTGCTCGGCCACACCGAATCGCTGTATTCCTGAGCTCCGGGCACGAGCCCGCCGCCGGTCGGAGCGGCGTAGGTGGCCGACGCCTCGAGGAAGGTCCCGATCGGTCCGTTCCAGCGAACGTCGAGCTCGCTCTTGCCGTCGAGTCGACCCAGGTTGACCGAAGCGAACCAGCGGGTCCACGTCGGATCGGCGTCGATCTCACCCATCCAGGGGTAGAGGGTCTCGTTGACGATCAGTTCCGACCGCCCCTCGACGACCACGCCGTTGGCTCCCATCGAGAACTTGGCCTGGCTGGACGTGTCGGCATCTTCGAACTTGAACCAGACGGTCCGGTACGGCGACGCCGGATCCTCGGTCTGGAACTCGAGCCTCGTGGAGTTGTTCTCGAGGTCTTCGTCGACGGCGGTCGCTGTCCAGATCGCCGCATCCATCATCTCGGGGATCATCGTGCGGAAGGCGTCACGCTCGAACGTCGGCAGGAAGCTGCCGCTGAACGAGAGGCTCGACGACGCGCCTTCGTCGCGAAAGTCCTGGCGGACGTCGGCGTAGGTGACGACGAGACCGTCGGGGATTGGCGTCTCGGGCGGCATGTTCAGCACTTCGACGAGGAACGGATGCAGATCGAGGTCGGCCCATTGGGCGAGGCCCGGCAGCTCGCGGATCGGTCCGGTGCGGCCGACGGCTCGGGCCGCCTCGTCAGCACCGTCGTCGGCGGGAGCCTCGGCCTCGGCGGCTGCCGCCGTGGTCTCGGTCTCCGCGCCCGCAGCAGCGAGCGTGGTCTCGGTGGCCTCGACGGGTGCATCGCTGGTTTCGTCGTCGCCGCCCAATCCGGGCACGGCGCCGCAGGCGGTGGCACTGAGCGAGGCAGCGAAGACGAGAGCGAGCGCGCGGAGCGGTCGCCGGTGGTGGTTCGACATGTAGGGGTTCCCTCCCGGTATGCGGCCGGATCG
>CALLIQ010000288.1 GCA_938008925.1 uncultured Acidimicrobiales bacterium | reverse complement strand
ATGAGGGTCAGCTGCCGTTCGGTGTTGCCGCCGGAGACCGGGACGACGTTGATGCCGGCCGCTTCGGCACCCATGTGGAGCCCGAGGCCGCCGGTGAAGAGCCCGTACCCGTACGCGTTGTGCAGCATGTGGCCCGGCTCGACGCCGGCCCCTCGGAGGCAACGGGCGACGCATTCGGCCCAGATGTCGAGGTCGTCTGCGGT
Source organism: uncultured Acidimicrobiales bacterium (assembly GCA_938008925.1). GTDB lineage: Bacteria > Actinomycetota > Acidimicrobiia > Acidimicrobiales > SZUA-35 > CALEWY01. The sequence continues at coordinate 5,566 of CALLIQ010000288.1, read as the reverse complement.
GTAGCCGACCACGGTCGGTTTGCCGGTCGTGCCCGAACTCGCATGAATGCGAGCCAGCTCGTCCCGCTCGGCGGCGAAGAGCCCGAACGGGTAGTTGTCCCGCAGGTCGGTCTTCTTGAGGAAGGGGAAGGCCGTCAGGTCGTCGAGTGAGGTCGGGTCGTCGATGCCATCGATCCGTTCGGCCATGACCGGCACCTTGTCCCGCAGGAGCGAGATGGTGGAACGGAGGCGTTCGAGTTGCAGTGTCTCGAGCGCATCGCGGGGCATCGTTTCGATGTCGCGACGATGAAAGCCTGGCGTGACGGACATGGGAGGAACCTATGCGCCCTCGCCGAGATCGTCAAGGCCTTAACGATCTCGCGTCTTGGCGAGGTTGTGGCGCTCGGCTCACTCGCCGGCGACGGCGGGGATGTCGACGCTCCACTCGCCGATGACATCGCCGTTGAGCGAGACGAGTCGAAGATCGCTCGGCCCGGTGTCGACCCGGAAGACGAACCGGGTGTCGATGGTTGCACCGAGCTCGATGGTCTGGAACTCGATGGGGTTGACGGGGGCGAGAGAGACGCCGTCGACTTCGAGGCGGGGCTCGAGTTGGTATGGCCCGAACCCAGCACCGCACACGCTGAAGATGTCTGGTTCGTTCCGATTCGTGATCGAGACGTCGATGCCGACGAACCGCTCGCCCTTGGCCGTCCGTTCGAATCGGTGGCTGTCGTTGCCCTCCAACACGGCGGCCGCACTCTGGATCTGCACGTCCATCGCGAGATCGCACGAGTCGTTGATGCCCGGCGCCGTCACGGACGCGAGTGGCGTCGGTGCAGCGAGGTCGAACGTGTAGGGGCTCTGCTGGGTCGTGTCGGTGTCGGTGAGAGGGATGATCTCGGGCACCAACCCGGCCTCTGAGACGACGAAGCTCGCTCCGGCGAGGTCGGTCTCTGGAAAGACCAGGACGAATCGCGTCGTGGCCTGGGATTCGACCCCGATGGAGTACATCGTCTCGCCCCGCTGGTCCAGCGTGTCGATCGGCGCAAACCGAGCCCCCGAGGAATCCACGAGGCCGAAGAGCGACTCGGGGAAGTTGACAGCGACGCCGTCGCGGCTCGTCGCGGTGACTTCGATCAAGACCGTGGGCACGTCGAGCTCGCCCTGGATGCCCTTGAGGAGATCGCGGGGGTCCTGATTCGTCACCGTGATGGCGCCGAGCGCGAGCTCGGTGCTGAGGTACTCGACGCTGCGGCCGACGAACCGCTCGTCGATTGTTTCGATCGCGCCCGGCGTCGCAGCCTGCGAGGTGTCGTCGGTCGCGGTGGAGTCGGCGGTGTCGTCGGGGGATGTCGGCTGCGTCGACGACGAGTCGTTCGCGTCGGATGCTTGGTCACCGGACGAACCGGCGAGCGTCGTCGACGAGTCGTCGGCCCGGCTCGCGGAGAGCTGGGCGTTGTCGCTCGGCTCGATGCCTTCCACTTCGACGGCGGCGATGTCCTGGCTGGCGTCGTCGCCGCCGAATGGCAGCCCGGCGCACGAGCTCGCGGTGAGCGTGAGGGCGAGCCCGGCGACAGCGGACAAGCGCCCTCGTCTGTTGCGGGGGGCAGCCGTGGCGCCGTGGTCGTTCGTCATGGGGATGTGGGTCGGGGTGGTCATGGGGGTGCTCCTGAGGTGTGGGTTCGTCGTGAGATGCGACGAACCGACCTCTCGGTTTCACCTAGCGTGACATTCTTTGGACGCCAACCGTGACATTCTGTCGGTTCCCATGGAACGCATCGGCCGCTACGAGATCCGATCGGTCGTCGGGTCAGGATCCTTCGCCACCGTGTACGAGGCCTTCGACCCCCGGCTCGAGTCGGTCGTCGCACTCAAAGTGCTGGCCGAGAACTGGTCGCATCAGCCCGACATTCGGGCTCGGTTCCGACAAGAAGCCGTCTTGCTACGCCGGGTTCAAACCAGCGTCCTCGGTTCGGATCTGGTCGAGGTCTTCGACATCGACGAGACCGAAGACGGGCGTCCGTACTTCGTGATGCCGGTCGCAAGCGGAGGCAGCCTCGAGACCCGCACGCAAGGTGGCGCCGTCGTCTCGCCGGCCCAGGTCCTCCCGGTCCTCGACATCCTCGAACGTTCGCTCGGGACGCTCCACCGAGCCGGGATCGTCCACCGAGACGTGAAGCCGTCCAACCTGCTGATCGTCTCGGAAGGGACGTCGGCGGCGCCCCGGCGTCCGGGAGCGCTCATCGGTTCGAACGAACGCCTCATCCTCGGCGACCTGGGGTTGGCCAAGGAACTGCTCGACGACGAGTCGGCGCTGACGATCGCCGGCGGCACCCCGCGATTCATGGCACCTGAACAGCGAGATCCAGCGGCCAAGCTCGACGGTCGCGCCGACCTGTTCGGAGCCACCGCCGTGATTGCCGAACTGCTGACTGGGTCGCCCGGCGCACCGCTGGACGGGTTCTTGCCCGATGCGCTCACCCGGGAGCTTCGCAAGGGTCTGTCCGAATCACCCGACGATCGCCATCTCAGTGCCGCCGATTGGGGCTCGTCGCTGCGGGCAGCCATCGAGGCCGTCGGCGCTCACACATCGACCCCTCCGCCCGGGCCAACGGCCGCACCGGCACCGCTGCCACCTCCGGCGTCCGTCTCGACGGGCGAGCTGCCCGCCATCTCAGATGCCAGCTCCTCCGGCGCGCCCTCGGCGGGTGGCCTGTCGTCGAATGCTCTGTCGTCGAATGCTGGCGCGTCCGACGAAACCGTGCTGCAGGCTCCGAGCGCCCCCGGTGCGTCCGGAGCGACCCACGGCCGTCGTGCGAGCGACAATCGCTCGTTTGGGCGCTCCACCAGCCGTGTCGCCGCTGTCGGCATCGGTCTCGTGCTCGCGGTCGGGGCGATCATCGCCGGGATCATGTCGCTGGGTGGATCAGCACCGATCGGCGTCATCGGGGACGACTCGGTCGAGATGGGTGAGACGATCGTCTTGCAGGCCGACGTACCCGCCGGCATCGACTACACGTGGACCGTCGGCTCGCAGCGATTCACGAATCAAGACATCTCGCTCACCCCGCAGTCGACCGGACGCATCCCGATCCAACTCGAGGCCGAGATCGACGGTGTCCTCGAGTCGGTCGACTACGACGTGACGGTGACTGAGCCATGACCGAGCGGATCGTTCCGTGAACGCCGCCGAGGTGGTCGGCGACTTCGCTGCCGGCCAGCGTGGGTCTGCGGCGAGCCTCGCTCGTGCGCTCGAGAGCGATCGTCGTGCCACGTTCGATGCGCTCACCTCAGCTGCTGCTGAGCACCACCGGTGCCTCGACGAGGTGCTCCGGCTCGTTCGAGCCGATCGGATCGTGGTGCCGCCCATCCGTCGCTATCTCATCGCGGAAGACGACGTCGACATGGCCGAGCAGCAGACGCTCGTGGCGATCGCCGTCGGCATCGGGTCCTACTCGGGCACCGGGAGCGCTGAGGCGTGGATGCGTCAGATCGCAGCGAACGAGTCGAAGATGCTGATCCGATCACGGGCTCGTCACAACGATCGAGCGGCGGGAACGGTCAGCGACCACGAGGGTGACTTCGTGCAGCGGCTGTCCACGATGGTCGCCGATGCCGCGACCATCCGGCGCATGCTCGACACGATGCGCGAGGAGTGGCGCCGTGCGCTCGAGCTCCGTGAGCAGGGACTGGCCTATGAAGAGGTGGCCGCGGCGATGGACGTGCCCGTCGGAACGGCGAAGACCTGGGTTCGACGAGCTCGCCGTCAGCTCGCCGATCTCGTCATCGAGCACGGCTCAGCGCTCGGCGCGCCACGACCGTCTGGCGACTCCGACTAGCGACTCCGGCTTGGACTCCGACGAGCGACTCCGACGAGCGCTCGTGGCTCTGACGAGTACGTGCGCTCGCCCGTCACCTCACGACCGGGTCGAGACCAGGAGTCGGCGCATGAGCTCGGTGAGCGTGCGGAGTTCGTCGGTGTCGAGGTCGCCGAACAAGACCTGCTCGCGTTCGTTCTGGGCCTGGTAGGCCTCGCGTAGGAGTCGTTCGCCACCATCGGTGAGGCGGACGGTGACGAGCCGCTTGTCTTCTTGTTCCCGGCTCTTTTCGACCAATCCGTCGCGCTCGAGCGTGTTCACGACCCCGGACACCGCCGCTCGGGTCACACCGGACAGGCGAGCGATGTCGCGCGGTTCGAGCTCGCCGAACACCCAAACGGTGAACAGCACCCGGAAGCCGGCGATCGACAAGCCGAGCGGGCGATGCACCGTGGTCTCGAAGTCGTTGATGACCTTCGTCGACAGCCGAAAGAGCTCGAACGCGGCGGCGAAGGTCGTGAGATCGATGTCGTCGCCGAGCTCGGGGACCCGCGCCCTCGCTGCCTCACCGAAGGCATCGGTCACGAGTTGGTCACCGAGCCGCCGACGGTGATGGTGCGGCCCCGGAACACTGCCACCGTGATGGGATCGTCGGTCGTGATGATCACGTCGTGGACCGTCAGCTTGGCTCGGATCGTCTCGATCCGCGAGCTCGCGGTCAACCGGGCGCCGAGGGGCGCCGGGTTGAGGAAGTCGATGTCGGCGTGGGACGCGAAGGCTCGCTGATCGTCCGCATTGCTGGCGAATGCCATCGCGGTGTCGGCCAACGTGAACAAGAACCCGCCGTGACAGACGTCGAGCCCGTTCACCATGTCGTCGCGCACCACCATCGACACGACGGCCCGGCCGGGCTCGACCTCGACCAGCTCGATCCCGAGGAGCTGGCTCGCACGATCGCGTTCGTACATCGCCAGCGCCGCTGCGGGCAGCGGGCCTGGATCATTCTGTGGCGCCTGCATGTGGGCCGACCCTACTTCGAGAGCTACGATCCGCCCAGCGGCCGTCCGACGTGTGAAGGCCGTCCCGAACCCCGAACGAGGAGCCATTCATGTCACTCACCCACCGCCTGCTCTCAGCTTTCGACCGCGTGGCTGCGGCGCCCGTCGCCGACGCCCACTGTGACGGTCCCTGTGGCGTGTACGACCCCTCGAGCGCTCGCATCGCCGCCGAGGCCGTCCTGTCGATGACCAAGAAGATCAACGACATCGACATGAGCGCACCCGGCGCCCACAACACCTACATCCGCTTCGTGGCCATCAAGGAAGAGCAGGCTGAGATCACCAAGCGTGAGCTCAACATCTTGTGGCACGACTACTTCAAGCCGAACCACCTCGAGGCGTACCCCGACCTCCACACCACGTTCTGGAACGCGGCCAAGCAGGCATCGGCATGCAAGACCTCCGTCGACGTCGCTGCATGCGAAGAGCTCATGAGCCAGATCGAAGCGATCCACAACATGTTCTGGGAGTCCAAGGGCCGCGAGGTTCCCTGGTACACGGCTTCCTGACTTCGTCAGGAAGCTTCGAGTTTCCTCGCTGGGGCTCGGAAACTTCCGGCCAGGTTTGGCAGGAAGCTTCGAGTTTCCTCGCTGGCGCTCGGAAACTCCCGGCCAGGTTTGGCAGGAAGCTTCGAGCTTCCTCGCTGGCGCTCGGAAACTCCCGGCCAGGTTTGGCAGGAAGCTTCGAGCTTCCTCGCTGGGGCTCGGA
>CALLIQ010000287.1 GCA_938008925.1 uncultured Acidimicrobiales bacterium | reverse complement strand
ATCTTCGGTGCCGCGCGGCTGGCGATGGCGAGCGCCACCTCAGACAGCATCAGCGCGGCCAAGACGGGGAACGCCACCTCGAGGGCGGCGATCAGAAGCTGGCCTGCGGCATCACTGAGGGCAGGGCCAAGCGCATCGCTTCGGAGAATTCCGGTGGGGTTCACCTCGTAGCTGCGAATGACGCCCTGCACGATCAGGAGATGCCCATCGATCGCCACGAGGACAGCGAAGCTGACGAGCTGATACATGCGACCGACCACGGCGCTTTGCGACTGCGTGATCGGGTCGTAGAGGGCGCCCGCTGTCAGACCGGCGCTGAGATCGATGATCGAACCGCCGACCTGGAACGCGGCCATCAGGAGCTGAACCATGTACCCGAAGATGAGGCCAACAATCACCTGAGCGATGATCGCCAAGGTGAGCGCTGGAATCTCGAGCGGCGTGTCGGGGTCGGTTGGTCCACCGGCAACCAACATGCCGATGGCGACCGCCAGAGCGACGCGGATCCGGTTCGGCATGAGGCCGCCGTTGAAGGGCGGCGCCACCGTGAGGGTGGCCGCCATGCGCGTCGAGATCAGCAAGAAGGAGACGAGCGTCTCTGCGCTGACGGCGAGGTTCATCGAAGGACCGAGGTGGGCGGTGGGTCAGAAACCTGATCAGGAGATCAGGCTCGGCAAGCTACGGATGAGTGCTTGGGTGTAGCTGACGATCTCTTGGAGCATCCACGGCCCGCTGATGATCATGACCAGGCCCATGGCTGCGAACTTGGGTACGAAGGACAGCGTTGGCTCTTGGATCTGGGTTACGGATTGGAACAAGCCGATCACCACACCCACGACGATGGCCGTGAGCAGGATCGGGGCGCCGATGCGCGTCGTCACCCACATGGCATCGGTGATGATCTTCATGACGTCGGCTTCAGACATGGGTACCTCTCGTGCAGGGGGTCAGGGTCATATGTAGGTCGCAAGCAAGGTCTCGACGATCAAGGACCACCCGCCAACGAGCACGAACAGCAAGAGCTTGAACGGCAAGGAGACGAAGACAGGGGGAAGCATCATCATGCCGAGCGACATCAAGACGCTGGCGACGACGACGTCGATGATGAGGAACGGGATGAAGATGACGAACCCCATGAGGAAGGCCGTCTTCAGCTCCGAGAGGATGAAGGCGGGGATGACCGTCGTGAGTGGAATGTCGGCCGGGGTCTCGGGGCGGGCATCGGCTCGTTGCTCGATCAACATCTCGAGCTCGGTGCCGCGGGTGTTGTCGAGCATGAACTCGCGCATTGGTTCGACCGCGATGTCGTAGGCCTCGCCCTGTTCGATCGTGCCGTCGAGGTAGGGCTGGAGGGCATCGTCGTTGACCGACTGCAGGGTCGGTCCCATCACGAACAAGGAGAGGAAGAGCGCGAGGCCGACGATCACCTGGTTCGGCGGGACGCCCTGGAGCCCGAGCGCGTTCCGGGTCAGCGAGAGAACCACGACGATCCTCGTGAAGCTGCTGAGGAGGATGACGAGCGACGGCGCGAGCGAGATGATCGACAGTCCGATGATCAACAGCACCGAGTCGGACGGCTCTTCACCAGGTGTGCCGATGTCGATCGTGACTCGGTTGCCGTCGTCCTCGTCGTCCTGCGACGTCGGGTCGGCTTGGGCCCGACCGGACGGGATCTCGTCGGGGATCCCTTCGGGAATCGTCGGAACCGGCTCGTCGGGCTGGAGCTGGGCAGCGGCGGGACTGATGAGCGCGAACGAGCCGACCGTCAGGACGAACGAAGCGAGCAGGCCGACCAAGACGGCCTTCGCTGGGCTGCCCGTTGCGGAGATGAGTTGTGGCATGAGGGCCTCGGGGCCCTCGAGATCAGGAGCGGCGGACCGTCTGCTCTCGAAGGGCGTCGATGAAACTCATCCGTGGCGGGAGTTGGCCGTTGTGGCTCGTCGAGGGCGTCCATGCACTCGTCTTGGCGGGGATCCAGCGCCGGCGTTCGGCGCTCGTGTTGGGGTCGGTGTCGGGGTCGGAGGGGTCGGGGTGGTCGCCGTCGCGCAGCTCGATGTCGCTGCTCACGGGGACCAGGGATGTGCCGGCCGCTTGACCCGGTGAGTTGGATGTCTGCGACTCAAACGGTGGCTCGTGGGAGGGCGGAGGGTCGAGGAGGTCATCGCCTTCGACGAGCATCGAGACACCCTCGCCGTCGCTGACCGACAACAGGAGATGGCGGGATCCAGCCCGAACGACGACGAGCGAGCTCGATCGTGAGAGCTGGCGACGGGCGACGACCGCGATGGCGTCGTTCTCCGAGCCGCCGACGGTTCGCTGCAACAGCGAGCCGAGCTTGCCGTCGGTCGAACGGGCGAAGAACCAGAGCAGGCCTCCGACCAGAGCGAAGCTGAGGACGATCCTCAACACGGTGAACATGGTCAGTTGCCCTCGGCGGCCGGGTCGAGCACCTCGACGACGCGCACGGCGTATTCGTTGTCGACGACGACGACTTCACCGCGTCCGAGCAAGACACCGTTGACGCGGATGTCGACGGGCGATCCGGTGGGTCGGTCGAGCTCGACGAGGGAGCCGACGTCGAGGCTCATGAGATCGACGAGGGGCATCGTGGCTCGGCCGAGTTCGACCGTGACGTCGAGGAGGACGTCGCGCAGCATCGTCATCGCGCCAAAGGGCGCGCCGCCCGCGAACGACGGGTTGCCGGCGGGGCTCATCGCTCCGTCTCCGGGCTGGCTCGAGCCTGCGTCTTGGCGTCGGTCGTCGGCCACGAGCACGACGCCGATCAGCGAGCCGTCGGCGCTGGTGGCGACGCCGATGCCGCTGTCGGTGAGCGGCACGCCGGCGCTGTCGCGCAGCGTCGACATGTCGGGGCTCGACTCCTGCGGTTGGGCTTCGAGGTCGGGATCGTTGAGCTTCGCCGCCTCGACCAACGCCTGGCAGGCGTCGGGGTCGGCGTCCGCCGACGTGGCCACGATCGCGGTGCGTGACGGGTCGTCGGCGGCGATCAGGCGAACGACGACCAATGGCCCGACGAGTCCGTCGGGGTCGACCGATGCCATGTCCTGGACGCGGAGGCCCGCGGTGTCGAGCACCGAGCGGATCTCGGTGGTGTCGAAACGTTCCTGAAGTGAGGTGCTCATGAAAGGGGTGCCGCCAGAAGATCGTCGAGTTGGATGGGTTCGGGGTTGGCCGACCGCAGCGCCTTCATCTCGTACTGCGTCGGTGCCTGGCTCATGGTCTCCTCGGCCTGTTGACGCCGAGCGTGGTCGTCGATCTGTCCGATCTCGAGAACCAGCCGGTTCTCGATCTTTCCGAGGGTTCCTTCGAAGAGGCGGACCTGGCCGACGAAGGCAGAAGGTTGCGCACCGACCGCTTGGCCGGTCCGGATCACGTCGCCGGGCCGAAGGTCGGCGATGTGGGCTGCCGGCAGTTGGATCGGGCCGAAGCCGACGCCGATCTGCATCGGGACGTACTCGAGCGCATGTACCGCGGCCGGGCTGATCTGGGATTGGCCCGGCTGACGGTCGCGACTGAGTCGCCGATCGATGAGGTCCGACAGTTCTTGCATTGCCTGCGTGTCGAGCTGCAGGACGAGTCGCCCGCCGCCGGCTGGACCATTGATGGTGAAGTCGAATCCGAAACTGGCCGTCTGGTCGCTGCTCGCCAGAAAGCCGCTGTTGGCGACTCGATCGAGGGTGATGGAGCCAGCGAGCAACGTTTCGGCCGCAGAGTTGACCAGCGGGCCCGTGATCAGATCGAGCACTCTCGTCTCGACAGCCGTCAGCGGTTTCGGGTCGCCGCAAGGGAGGGCAGCGCCGCCGAGCAGACCCGTGATGAAGGTCAGTGCCAACGGGAGTTCAACGAGGAGGACACCGCTCGGGCCGTGCCGGCCGACGAGTCCTGTTCGATCGAATTCATCGGTGTTCTCGACCGCCGAGCCGCCGGGTTCGACCTCGATCAGGTCGTTGGCCTCGACGGTGTAGCCGGGCAGCCACTCCTCGAGGAGTTCGGCCGCATTGCGGCCGATCTGGCGGGCTGCCTGCTCGAACACCTGCCGCTTGTCCGGCGGCAGGATCATCGTGGCGCCCAGGTTGTACACGACGGGTTCGTGCTCGGGGTCTTGACTCACGGGCTGAGTCTCGGACCGGTGCGCTGGGGTATGAGTCGCTCAGCCCATTCGGCCGCGCGTTCTCTCCGTCACTCCACTCCACACAGCGCGCTCCATCTCGGGAGAGAAGCACAGGGACAAGCCCTCACATCCCCTGATCGTTGTCCGATAGGCAAGCAACGTGATGAAGGGAGATGCATGTTGATGCAGCAGCGAGAGAGGGTCGAGATGAACGATGGGCTGATGGAGGATGAGACGTTCTCCGCGGCAACCAAGCGTTTGTCTCGGGCCGAGTGCGACATGGTGGAGGCGAACACCGCCCTCGTGTGGCACATCGTCTCACGGATGGCCGAACGGTTCCCGAGCCACCACGATCGCAACGATCTGGTCCAGGCGGGAATGATGGGACTGATCGAGGCCAGCCGCCGATTCGACGCCTCTCGCGGATTCAGCTTCTCGACCTTTGCCGGTCGTCGGATCCAGGGCGCCGTGCTCGACGTGCTGCGGGCCGATGATTGGGCGCCTCGCTCGGTGCGTGACTTCGAGCGTTCGTTGAACGAAGCGGAGAGCATCTTGGCGACTCGCCTCGGTCGTCGTCCGACCGACGCTGAACTCCAGCGAGTGCTGGAGGTCGACCAGGACCGGCTTCGGGCGGCCCGAGCCGACATGGATCGAGCCACCCTCGACTCACTCGAGCGTCGCCTCGATGCCCCGACCGACCGCGGTCAGGTGCCGAGCCAGGTCGGCGACGCGAGCCGCACCCCGATGCCGGACGAGCAGGTCGAACACATCGAGACGCTCGACTTTCTCCGCAAAGGCGTCGACCTCTTGCCCGAACGCCACCGCCTGATCGTCGTCGGCCACTTCTTCGAGGGCAAGACGATGACCGAACTCGGTGAGTTCCTCGGCGTCACGCAGTCGCGCGCCTCGCAGCTCAAGAACGAGGCCCTGACGCTCTTGCGAGAGGGATTCAAGACGGCCCGCGACGGCGACGAGGTTCCCGAGTCGCTGACCAGGCACCAGAAGTCCTACGTCGAGTCGTTCCGCGAGGCCTCTCGTCCGCCCGCGCGCCCGAATGCTCGTCCGGAGGGTGGCTTCGCACGCCAGCAGGCTGTCTGAACCAACAGGCTGTCTGAACCAGCGGGCTGTCTGAACAGGGCCCACGGCTGCGACGCCGATTGGTCAGGAATCGTCTCGTGATCGGCCCGGCGCCTCATAGGTGCTGGGCCGCGTCCGAGACTGAAGGTGATGGCATTCGTGACCGCACCTCCCCAAGACGTTCAACTCCGTGAGCTGACGACCCTGCTCTGGGACTACCGATCGAAGCTCGATCGCGTGGAGTTTCTGCTCGAAGCGCAGCTGCTCTTCAGCGGGGCGCAACGAACGGGTCGCCTCGACGTGATCGCCTCGCTCCTCGACGAGACCGCCACGGGGATGGCCGAACTCGACCTCTATCGCGAGGTACTCCTGAGCGATCTCGGTCCGGAACCGGTGAGCCTTCGCACGCTCGCCGATGCGGTCTCGGATCCCTGGTCGACGATCCTGCACGATCATCACGCCGCGTTCAGCGCCATTCTCGGACGCATCGAGCTCCTCGTCGACCAATGCCGCCTCACGATGGACGCCACGCTCGGTTCGCTGAATCGAGTCATCGAGTTCACCGGACAGTCCACCGTCGACGGGTACGACGCCTCGGGCGATCGCGTTCGATCCCGTCGACCCGCCGTGCTCTTCGCTGAGCGGGCATAGGTGCGGAGCGAGCATGAGCCCCTGGACGGAGTCACAACATGAGTGACTTCTCCGCGCTCAACACGGCGACCTCCGGGCTCTTCGCCCATCGCGCCCGCATCGACGCGATCGGCGAGAACCTCGCCAACGTCGACACGCCCGGCTATCACCGCCAGCTGACGACCCTCACGCCGATCGACACCCGCTACCCGGGTGTCTTCTCCGGCGCCGATGGCCAGCACGGTGGTGTCTCGGCGGCCCGGGGTCGAAGCTGGGATCAGATCCTCGAGGTCACGACGAACCAGCAGCGCTCAGCCGCGGCCGGACTCGCCACCGAGGCCGGTGGCCTGCAGGCGCTCGAGGCCGAACTCAACTCGATCAGCTCTGGCGATGGCCTCGGCGATCGGCTCCAAGCCCTCTGGAACAGCTTCGACGAGCTGGCGAACGATCCGTCCGATCCAGCGATCCGTCAGCTCGTTCTCGGCAGCGCCGATGCCGTCGTCGCCGGATTGCGCGATCACGCGAGCGTCATCGACCGTCTCCGGGCCAACGAAGTCTCCGAACTCGAGCTCCAGGTCGGGCGGGTCAACGAGTTGGTCGATGCCATTGCAGCCGCTGACACGACGATCGCCGCCGGCGTCTCTTCAGGCACACCGCCGAACGGCCTTCTCGACACCCGCGATGGCCTCATCGCCGAACTCAGTGGGCTGATGTCGGTCCAGGTGAGCTACGACGGCGACGGACAGTCTCGGATCAGCCTGAATGGTCAGTCGCTGGTCGCCGATGGACAGAGCCGAAACCTCGCGCTGACCCAGACGGCCGACGCCGCGCTCAGCCCCCTCGGCTACAGCCGGGTCGGACTGACCGTCGGCGGTTCTGGTGCTCCGGTCGATCCAGCCAGCGGTGCGATCGCCGGCGGTCTCACGCTCGCCAACGAACTGCTTCCTGCGGAGCATGCAGGTCTCGACTCGATTGCCGCCGCACTCGTGTCCACCGTCAACACGCTCCACGCCGCGGGCGAAGGGCTCGACGGTTCGACGGGGTCGAACCTGTTCGACCCCGCGGGCGTCACGGCGAAGACCGTCGCCATCTCAGCCGACGTGGCCGGGCAGCCAGACAAGCTGGCGGCCTCGGACGGCACCGGTTTGCTCGACAACTCGATCGCTCGAGCGATGGCCGAACTCGGCCAGGACCCCGCTGGAGCGTCGGTCGCCCACGCCGAATGGGTCGGCGAGCTGGGGGTGCGGGTGTCCGCGCTCTCCGGTCGAGCGGAGGTCTCCCAGCTTGCGCTCGCCGGAGCGGAGAACCGGCTGATCTCCGCGACGGGTGTGAATCAAGACGAAGAACTCGCGGACCTGGTGTCCGCCCAACGGGCCTATCAGGCGTCGTCCCGGATGGTTTCAGCGGTCGACGAGATGCTCGACGTGCTGATCAACCGGACCGGACTCGTCGGTCGATAGAGGAGGAATCATGGAGCGAACCACCACTCTCGGACAGACGCTGCAGTCGCAGCAGTGGCTGCGTTCGACCGCCTCACGCCAGAACGATCTCCGTCGCCAGGTCGCGACCGGGCAACGCTACGAGCTGCCCTCCGACGCACCCGTCGATGCGGTCAACGCCATGCGTGGAGACCGTTCCCTCGGCCGGATCGAGCAGCTCGAACGAAACCTCACCAGCGCCCGGCTCTGGCTCGACTCCTCCGATCGAGCGCTCACCGACTCGGTGTCGACCCTCACCGCGGCGAGGAACTCGGCGGTGCAGGCGGCGAACGACGTCAACACGCCGGAGAGCCGAGCCGCACTGGCGACCGAGGTCCGCTCGATGATCGACGACCTCGTCTCGCTGGCGAACACCACCGTGAACGGCCGACCGATCTTCGCCGGCACGTCCGGCGCCGACGCGGCCTACGACGCGACCGGTACCTACCTCGGCAACGGGGGATCGGTCGAGCGCTCGGTGACCGAGACGGAATCGTTCACCGTGGCTCCGTCGGGGCCAGCCGCTTTCGGCACGCCGAACGGCACCGACCCGCTCGCAGGCGATGCGTTCCAGACGCTCACGGCGTTGGCCGATGCCATCGAGTTGGGCGACGTCGCCGAGATCCGACGCGGCATCGAACAGGTCGACGCTCGCATGGGTCAGGTCCAGGCGGAGCTCGGTCGGACCGGCGGCTTGTCGAGCCGTCTCGAGGAACTCGAAGCTCGGACCGAAGAGCGCCGCATCGCCACGCTGGCCGAGATCGGCGAGGCTCGCGATGTCGACGCCGGCGAGGCCGTGCTGCGGCTCCGGGCCGCCGAAGCCAGCTACGAGGCCACCTTGGCCGCCGTCGGCCGGAGCTTCAGCCCGTCGCTCATCGACTTCCTGCGCTGATTCCGGCGGGTTTTTGCCGGTCACCCTGACCCTGGGTGGTCGCTGACCACAAAAAGTCGCCGTGAGCCCTCACGGTGGAGCGGTCGGTACCGAAGCTCTTGGCCAACACGAGTCCTGAGCGGAGGAGTCCCGATGATCATCGTCAGTCGCCTGAACGGCGCACGGCTGGCTATCAATGCCGACCACATCGAGCGCATCGAGGAAACACCGGACACGGTGATCACCCTGCTCGACGGGAAGAAGATCCTCGTCCTCGACTCCGTCATGGACGTCATCGATCGGGTCGTCGAGTACCGGGCGTCCGTCCTGCGGATCTCCTACACGACGATTCCGGAAGAGACCGAGCCGCTCCGTCTCGTCACCGATGAGGGCCTCGTCACCGATGAAGAGGGTCTCGTGTCGGATGACCTGACCGTCACCCATGGGATCGTGGTCGAAGAGTCGACCACCGGACCGAGCCGGAGCCTCTGATGGATCCGGGAACAATCATCGGTCTGCTGCTCGCGATCGGGGCGGTCTTCGGCGCGCTCTTCATGGGCGGCATCAATCCGATCTCGATCTTCCTCGCCGACATCCCGTCGATCATCCTCGTCTTCGGTGGCGCCATCGGTGCGACGGTTGCGTCCGGCACGATGCCCGTCGCGATCAACGCCGCGAAGGTGCTGGTGAAGGCCTTCACCGGCGGAGCGGTCGATGACCCCGCCGACAACGTGAAGCTGATGGTGGAGTTCGCCGACGTCGCCCGACGTGAGGGACTGCTCGCACTCGAACCAAAGGTCGAGGAGATCGACGACCCCTTCTTCAAGAAGGGGATGGAGATGGCCGTCGACGGTACCGATCCCGAGGCTCTGCGCGAGCAGCTCGAGATCGACATGGACAAGACCAGAGAGCGCCACAAGCAGGGCGCCAACTTCTTCGTGACCGCCGCAGGCTTCGCCCCCGGCATGGGCATGATCGGCACCGTCGTCGGTCTCGTGCAGATGCTCGGCAACCTCGACGATCCGTCATCGCTCGGCCCGTCGATGGCCGTCGCCTTCTTGACCACCCTGTGGGGCGCGTTCCTCGCGAACTTCATCTTCACGCCGATCTCCAACAAGTTGAAGAAGATGACGGCCGACGAGATGGCCTCCAAGGAGCTGATCGTCGAGGGCATCCTCGCCGTTCAGGCCGGCAGCAACCCGCGAGCCATCGCCGGCATGTTGTGCTCCTTCCTCCCGCCGGCTGCGCGCGAGGACATCCTCGAAGAGAAGAAGAGTGCCTAGAAAGGCATCAGCGGTCGAGGAGGATGAAGGTCCCGACAAGGCGTGGATGGAGTCCTGGGCGGACGCCATGACGCTGCTGATGGCCTTCTTCATCATGCTGTTCGCATTCGCCCTCGTCGACGAGACGAAGTTCTACGACTTCCGCGTCGGCATGGTCACCGCACTCGGCGTGTCCGACCCGGTCAACGAGCGGGCCGACGATCTGCTCGAGTCCGGCAACGGCATCGCGCTGACGGTCGGGCTCAGCACCGTGCCGACCGAAGAACTCCGCAACCAGATCGACGCCCAGGAGGAGACCCTCAAGGGTGAGGGCGAAGTGGATGCCGAGAACATCGAGGAGGTTCGCCAACTCCTCGAGAACAAGTTCACCGAGATCGGCGTCGGCGAGTTGGTCGACGTCTCGATCGACGACCGCGGCGTGGTCATCCGATTCGACGGTCGCGTGCTGTTTCCGAGTGGATCAGCGACGCTCGATGACCAGAGCGATCCGATTCTCGCTGCCAGCGCCGAGGTGATTCGCCTCGTCGACAACCCGATCGACATCGAGGGTCACACCGACAACCGGCCGACCGGCGGTCGCTGGATCTCGAACTGGGAACTGTCCGGCGCTCGCGCATCGAGCGTCGTTCGCTGGCTGCTCGACAACGGGGCGATCGTGCCGTCGCGCCTCGCCGCCGTCGGCATGGCCGACACCCGACCCCGCGCATCGAACAGCACCGAGGACGGTCGCATCCAGAACCGTCGAGTCGAGGTCGTCGTCCGCGTGGATGGCGTGCCCGAAGACGCGATCGATCCCATCGATCCGATCGGCGATCCCATCCCCGGTGCGAGCGAGTTGGAGCCGGACTCAGACGGTGCTGACTCGGAGGGTGCTGTCTCAGAGACCGATGGCTCGGGTGTCGGCTCTGGTGTTGACGGTCCAGTGCCGTTCGAGATCGACCCGAACACGAGTCCAGCAAACGAAGACGAAACCGCGGCGCAAGCCGCTGACGAGGAG
>CALLIQ010000286.1 GCA_938008925.1 uncultured Acidimicrobiales bacterium | reverse complement strand
GGTCGACAGGGCAACGGCCACCGACCGCGGGAGGTTCCGGCGGCCAGGTGTGGGGGTCATGATGATGTCGGCATCGACACCGAACTCGTCGGCGACGAGGTTGACGAGCGACTGAATCGATCGTTGAGCTCCGATGCGCTTCTCGTGAGGAGCGACCTCCGAATTGGAGTCGATTTGGCGCTGCGCCTCGATCCGAAACTCGTCGCCGCCGAGAACTGGGCCAAGGTGGTCGTGCCCATAGAACGTCTCAACTGCTTCGGGCAGCGGAAGCCGTTCAGTCAACGCACGTAAGGCCGCTCGGTTCGGCACGCGGGCGCGAATCTCGTCCATCGAAAGCCACGGTTCTGGCCGGCATCGCCCGAGGTAGCTCGGGTAGCTCGACCATCGATGTGAACGAAGATCGCTGACCATCGCAGCTTCCAGCGGGTTTCGATGGATGTAAACAGCGACCGCCATCAGATAGGCGTCGGAATCGACAAGCACCGAGTGAAAGCGTCCTCGAAACAACGGCCCGTCGTGAGCGTGTCGGCGGTTGTATCGCTGGGTGTACACGCCGTCGAGATATTGCAAGGCCCGGCTGAGGTTCGCCTCCACGCTGCGAACGAGGAGGTGATAGTGGTTCCCCATCAGGCAGTAGGTGTGAACCTCGAGCTCGAAGCGTTCGACAACCGCGCCAAGCACGTCGAGGAAGCCATAGGCATCGCCCGCCGAGTGAAAGATCGGGTCCCGGCGGGCGCCTCGGTTCATGACGTGGTGCCAGGCGCCGGGATAGTCGATCCGCAGTTGTCGGGACATGCCCGAAACGGTAGGGATGCATGTCCGAACGGTCGACGGTGAGGTCCGTCGACGAAGGGTCGGGTGAGGGCCAGACACCGGATAGACCTTCGCAAATCGAGGTCTGACCCCAAGAGGGATGAAGGTTTCCGGGGGCGCGTTGGGGGGCGCGCTAGGTGAACTCGAGGCCTTCGAAGGTGCCGGTGTTGCGCCATTGGTCGATGAAGGCGAAGTAGGCGACCGGGCCCTCGGGGTAGCCGACCATGTTGAGCAGCGCCTTCGGGCCGGGGTCGTGGCCTTCGTTGTTGTAGTAGCCGGGCGTGCAGTCGGGGTTGTTGCCGAATCGGCGTCCACCCTCGAGCAGCATCGTCACCCACTCGCGCTCGGCCTCTTCGCTGGTCTGCACCGTCGATGCCCCCGTTGCCTCCGCGTGGCTGAGGATCTTGGCCAGCGTCGTACCCGCCTCGGTGAGGTTGTGGGGCACGTTCGAGATCAGGTTGGCGGCCTGTGACGGGCTCACGACGAACATGTTCGGGAAGCCGCGCACGTGCATGCCGTGCAACGACTGCATGCCGTCCACCCAGCGCTCAGACAGCAACACACCGTCGACGCCGGTGACGTCGTAGCCCGACCGCCTCACATACTCGGTCCCGACCTCGAACCCCGACGCGTAGATGATGCAGTCGAGGTCGTACTGCTCGCCAGCGACGGTCAGGCCGGTGGAATTGATCGCCTCGACACCCTGGCCGTCGGTGTCGACGAGCGTCACGGTCGGCTCGTTGTATGCCTGCAGGTATTGGTCGTGGAAGCACGGCCGCTTGCAGAGCTGACGGAACCACGGCTTGAGCGCTGCGGCGGTGTCGGCGTCACCGATCACCTCGTCGACCCTGGCTCGGATCTCGGCCATCTTCTCGTCATCGGAGTCGTGGTAGGCCTTCTCGAGCCCCTCGGGGGAGAAGTCGCCGTTCTCCATCGCCTTGTCGCGGATGCGCTGGGAGATGTCGGTCCAGCCGTCCTTGACCAAGTCCTCGTCGGCGAAGCCGCCGGTCTGCAAGAGTGTGAAGTTGTCGAGCCACCTCTGCTGCCAACCGGGCTCGAGCGTTGCGAACCACTCGGGGTCGGTCGCTGAGTTGTTGCGGATGTCGATGCTGCTCGGCGTGCGCTGAAAAACGAACAGCTCACCGCAGGCCTTCGCCAGGTGGGGGATGCACTGGACCGAGGTCGCCCCGGTCCCGATGATGCCGACGCGCTTGTCGGACAGACCCGTCATGAGGTCGCCGGCCGGGCTCCCACCCGTGTAGTCGTAGTCCCACCGACTCGTGTGGAACGTGTGCCCCTCGTAGGACTCGATGCCGGGAATGCCGGGCAGCTTCGGCCGATGCAACGGCCCGGTGCCCATCGCCACGTACTTGGCGGTGAACGCATCGCCCCGGTTGGTTGTGATCGTCCACACCGACGCGTCGTCGTTCCACACGAGGTCGGTGACCTCGGTCGACAAGAGCGCGTTGTCGTAGAGGTCGAAGTGACGACCGATGCGCTGGCAGTGTTCGAGGATCTCCGGCGCCTTCGTGTACTTCTCGGTCGGCATGTGGCCGGTCTCTTCGAGCAGCGGCATGTAGATGAACGCCGCCGTGTCGCATTGGGCTCCCGGATACCGGTTCCAATACCAGGTGCCCCCGAAGTCGCCGCCTTTTTCGACGATGCGCACATCGTCGATGCCCGCCTCTTTCAGGCGGGCGCCCGTGACCAGTCCAGCGAACCCGCCGCCGATGAACGCGACGGTGACGTGATCGGTCACCGGCTCCCGCTCGACGATGGGGACGTATGGGTCTTCGAGATAGTGGGCGAACCGGTCGATCAGATCGATGTACTGCTCGTTTCCATCGGGGCGGATGCGCTTGTCGCGCTCCTCGCGATAGCGGGCTCGCAGTTCGTCTTCGGTCAGTGGCTCGCGGACATCGGTCATCAGAAAGCAGCGCCTCCGTGATAGCGACCCTCAGGGATGATGAAGCCCCGAACGAACGGGGCCATCGGGTGGTCGGAATCGGTCAATCGGTCGGCGATGGCGAGGAGTGCTTCGCCGAGCACGGTGCCAGGAACGGACGGCGTGCCATCGTCGGTGTGCGCTCCGAACATCCAGTCGTTGAGATCGTCGTGATCGGGCGTTCCGCTGCCGGGCTGGGCGGCGATCGCCTCGTGGTAATGCGTGCGAAGATCGTCGGCCAGGTGTCGGATGAGAAGTGGCATCTCGAAACGCCACTCGATCGTGTCGCCGGGTGGTTCGGTGAGTGAGGCGTCGCCCTCCGCCAGGGCGGCGATCACAGCCGCCACGTCGTCGACCTGCTCCGGAGCAGCACCGGTCGCCCCGAACAGTGTTCGGCCTCGGGCCTTCCTCGTCTGCATCGCCCACGGTCGGAGGCTCGCAACCTCACCCGAAAGCCGGCTTGCGAGCGACTCATCGATCGGGACGGCGAGGTTGAGCGGGCACACCCACGGGTGCTCGTCGTCGCTGGGCGCCACGTTCGGATCGTCGCCCTCATAGTCGGCGAGCGTTGGTTCGCTCGCGCTCTCGAGCAAGGCGAACGCCTGACGCATGACGTTCTTCTGGAACTCCGGGTCGGTCGCCGAACCCAGCGGTCGGCCGAGCGGGAACGGAACCCACAACGCTCGGGGAGGCGCGACCTGTTCGCTCTGCTCTCGGACGAGGCTGATCGCCACGCTGGCAACGCCGGAGCGTTCGATGTAGTGACCGAGGGCGCTCACGGCGCCCGTACACAACGGTCAAACGGGGACGAGCAGGACGACGTCGACCTCATCGGCGGCCAGCAGCCGTCCGACCTCGGTACCGGTGTCTTCGAACATGGCCGGGTTCGGCATCGCCCCCATGAAGGAGTAGTGCCAGTTGGCGACCGCACCGATCTCTCCGTCGGCCGCCATCTCCCGCAACCGGCCGAGCGGAAAAGAGATGTTCGGATCGTTCTGAAACGCGCTGCGATCGAAGTTCGTCGACACGTGGGTCATCACGAGATCGCCGAAGTCGGCGTCGCCGGGAATGATCCGATAGTCGAGCGCGCCGAACGCGAACGGCTGATCGCTCCGCTGATGCAGACCCGCCGTCGACACGATGGCCACCGTCGATTCCGACAGCGGCTTCGGCGTGATCCACGGCCCAGGCTCGAGACGAGGCATCGCCTTCGCCCATGTCAGAAGACGTTCGCCTTCGGTGTCGTCGAGATCGCTCAGCCGGACCATGGACGCACGGTAGGCGGCGCTCTAGAGCGAGTTGTAAACCGCTGTCTCGTACTCGTAGAAGAGATCGAGGGTGCCAGCATCAGCAAAGGGAAGCATCTGGCTCATGTAGGCGCCGGCCATTCCGTTCGTGCGGTCGATCCAGAAGAAGCAGTTCGAGAGCCCGGCCCACATCAGCGTTCCGGCCGGACGCCCGGTCGAGCCAGCGATCTCGTTGATCTGGAAGGTGAGTCCCCACGTCTTCGGGTCGCCGGGGAAGAACTCGGCGTCGGCCGAGAACGGCGGCGCTTGGGTCGGCAACATCTTCACCCGGAGGTCGCCGATGTGGTTCGAGCACATCTCCTGGACGGTCTCGGCCTTCAGCACACGAACACCGTCGAGCTCGCCGTCATTCAGGATCATGCGCATGAACCGGCCGTAGTCGCTCATCGTCGACTGGAGTCC
>CALLIQ010000285.1 GCA_938008925.1 uncultured Acidimicrobiales bacterium | reverse complement strand
CTCGCGGTGTCGAAGTGTTGGCCAGCGTCGCCGTGGTTGGTCGCATGGGCCAGACGGGGAAAGAGGTAGGTTCGGTCCGTGGCGACCAGGTGGCGAACCGCGTCGGGGAACCACTCGTCACCATCGAGCGAGTCGAACGCTTCGTGGATCGCGGTCTGATCAGGAGCGTCGGCGGCTGCGTTCGCTGATCGCCAAGAGCGATATCGGCGCCACATGTCGGCGGTCCACGCCATGCCGTGGAACCACGGCACCTGGAGGAAGAAGCCGTCCGAGCCGTCGAGCACGGGTTCGAAGCGGTGCTGTCGATACCCGTCGAACCACGGCGCCGAGAGCGAGACGCCGGCGATTCGATCGTCACCGGCTGCGGCTGTGAGGGCGCTCGATGCCCAGCGGTGAGCTCCCGGTCCGACCGTGAGGTCGTCCTCGAGCAGTACGACGGCCCCGAATCGGTCCGTCAGGTCGCCGCAGGTGTGGAAGTGGTCGACGAGCCCGAGTCGAGGTCGTTGGATCACCTCTGCCTTGCCGTGCTCCCAGCCCTCGTCGACCCATTGCCGAGCGGTCGAAAGGACCTCGGCCCGGTTCGCTCCGCCGTCGTCGATCGAGATGACGAGATCGACCGGCGCCGCCTTACCGTGGCTGCCGTGGCTGTCGTGGCTGCCGTCGATCTGGAGGTGGCGGAGCGACGCGAGCAGCCGGGCGAGGGCGACGGGCCGGTCATAGGCCATCACGACAATCGCTGGGGTGATCGCTGGGGTGATCGCTGGGGTGACCGCTGGCGTGACCGCTGGAGTGACAGCCGGGGTGCGGGAGGGGGACGGTGTTTGCGGAGCCATGAACTGCGAAGATGGTGCCATGCTTCGACCGAGAGCGTCCCGGTTGGCGGTCGACGGCGCCGCCGGGAACGCGATCGCGCTGGCCGCCAGCCGAGTGATCGCCGTGGTCGGAGCGCTCGCGTTGGCCGCGATCGTCAGCCGCCGTCTGGGGAGTGATGGCTTCGGCCGCTTCGGGGCGATCGCGGCGGCTGGGTTCGTCGCGAACACGGTGATCACCTTCGGTACCGACACCGTCGTCGTCCGCGCGGTCGCCGACCGTCGAAGCGACGCCCGGAGCCTCGTTGGCACCGCCTTGACGGGCCAGCTGGTCGCGTCGGCCCTCGTGGCCGTCGTCGCCGGGGGAGCCTTTCTCGCTGGCCTCGTGCCCGGGGCGGTGGCCGTCCAGGCGGTCGGTCTTGTGCCGATGGCGATCGTGACGGTGGCAAGCGCCGTGTTGCGGGGGAGCGAACGCATGCGCCCGCTCGCCCTCGCTGCGGCTGCCTCGGCGGTCGCATCGTTGCTCGTGGCCCTGGTCATCGTCGACGACGCCACAGACGTCGGTCGGGCGGTTGCCGCCCTGGTGATCGGCCAGTTCGTCGCCGCCGCAGTACTCGTCGCTCGGGCGGTCGCAACCGACTTGCCGGCCGAATCGGACGCTGCGCTCGGCGGTTGGTGGGAACGGATCGGCTCGCTGGCGTCGCAGACGTGGGTGTTTGCCGCGATGGTCGTCGCGTCCGCTGTGTCGTGGCAGGGGGTCCTCGCCCTCGTCGCGACGCTCAGTGCGCGGCGATCCGATCCCAGCCTCGACCTCGGCGGCCTCGTCGCGTCGGTCCGACTGCTCGAAGCGGCTCGCATCGTTCCGGCCGCGGCGTTCGGTGCCGTCCTGCCGGCAGCCTTCGCGGGCCGCTGGCCGGCGGGTCGGATGCGCCGTTGGTCCGGCGCCCTCGTCGCCTATGCGCTGGCCGCCACGGCGGTCTTCGTGTTCGCCGGTGAAGCGATCGTCGAGCTCGTGTTCGGTGACGTGGTCCAGCCCGGACTGATCGCCATCCTCGGCCTCGCGCTCGTGCCGATCGTCATTCGTCTGCAGCTGTCGACCGAGCTGCTCGGCGTCGGCCGTGAGCGGGCGGTACTCGTCGCTTCCGTACTCGGCGCCGTCGTGTCGCTCGGCGCAGCCGTTGTCGCCGTTGGGGTCCTCGATGCCGATGCCGACGTGCGTCGGCTGGTTGCGGCCGGACAAGTGGCCGGAGTGATGGTCAGCGTCGGCGTCCTGTCGGTCGTGCGCTCGGGCGAACGAACGACCGCCACCGGTTCCGACGTCGGACGCCCGATCCGTTGAGCCGGGGAAATGGCTCGGCCGGGACGGGCACCGACAAGAAGTCGCACAGGGGCTGCCAGTCGAGACCGTCATCGACCTCCAACCACAGCACGTCGTCTCGGTCGCTCGACCACGATCGAAGGTCGTCGTAGTGCTCGGCGTGAATCCGTCGGAGGCGGTCGGCATCGAATCGGTCGGTGCCGTAGACGAACCGATGGACGCGGTCGCCGAGCGCCCGGGTGTCGGCATCGAGCCGGTCGAGTCCTTCGCCGAACAGCCACGCCATCGAGGTGAGCCACGGGTCGACGGGGCGATGGGTGACGACGAAGCGGGCGTCGGGCCGAGCTCGGTGGAGCTCGTCGCGCAAGAACGGCACCGGATTGTCGAAGAATGCGTCGTGGCGGTCGAGAAAGGCCTCGTCGATCCCGTCGATGAGCGTGGCCGACGATGGGGCGGAGTCGAATCCGAGTGCGAGCATGGCCTCGTGCATGGAGGTCGTACCCGTCCGAGCGAGACCGAGCCCAAAGACCGGCCGGCGGTTCTCGTTGGCCCGGGTCGCGTGTGCTCGGTTCGAATGATCGCTGGACATGGAGTTCCGTCATCGTAGGGAAGGCACCGCCCGCCGACCGGTCGATCGTGCTCGCGCTCACGGCGCTCGCCCTGATCGCCCCGTTCGATGTCGCGTTCGGATCATCGTCGACAACCGATCGGCTGATGCTTCGACCCCTCCCCGTGCTCACTCTGCTCGTGGGGGCGCTGGCGTTGGCTCGAATCGCCGTCGAACCGCACCGGCTTCGGCGACGACCAGCCCTGCTCGCCATCGTCGTCACCTGGGTCGGGTTCGTGTGGCTGTCGGTCGGGCTCTCCGACGATCGCCTCATCGGGGCCGGTGGGGCGGTGCGGGTCACGACCATCGGCCTGCTCGCGTTGGTCACGGCATCGGTCGTCGGCGACGATCGGTCCGGATCGGGCGACCTCACCCGGTGCCTCCTCGGCTCGATCGTCGCCGGGGCGACCGTCGGTGCAATCGTCGGTCTCGTCGTGCTGGTCAATGACGGGGAGCTGCTCGGGACGGGGGCGCTCCACGGCTCGATCACCGAGATCGGCGGCCGGGCGCGGCTCACCCGACCCTGGACGCACGCAAACGTGGCCGCAATGGCGATCGGCCTCGCACTGCCGTTGGTCGTCGCCCTCCGTCGAACGTGGGCACTCGCGTGCGGGCTGATCATCGTCGTTGCTGGAGCGGCCACGCTGAGTCGAGGCTTCGCCCTCGCCATCGGCGCCATGACCGTCGTGATGCTCACGACGAGGCCAACCCGACGCC
>CALLIQ010000284.1 GCA_938008925.1 uncultured Acidimicrobiales bacterium | reverse complement strand
CTGGCGATGGGTCGTGTTGATCTCGCCGGTGTTCGTCGTCGTGTTGCTCACGAGGATCAGCGGCATCCCGATGCTCGAGCGGCGGGCGGAGAAGCGGTGGGGTGATGAGCCAGAATTCCGCCGCTACACCGACTCGACGTCGGTGCTCATTCCTCTGCCGCCAAGGCGCTGAGGCCGTCCAAGCACCCGCTCGATGTGACGAAGCCGCGCCCCCGAGCGCGCTTCAATCCTGCCTCGCAAAAGCCGGCCGCCCCTTCACCAGACCCCTCAGCCAACCTGTCCGGTCTCAGAGACGTGACAGGTTGATCGCGATCGGGCCGCCGCCTGCTACGCCGATAGCGCCTGGGTTTGGTGAGTCCGCACCTGTCGTGTCTCTGAGGCGGATGTGCGCTCGAGAGCTGTCGTGTCTCAGAGGTGGGGACAGGTTGGCGGGCGGTGGGCGGGGTGGATCTGCGCTGCCGAAGGACTAACTGATTGCCTCGATGGCATCGATGAGGGCATCGACGCCCTCATCGAGCTCGGACTCGGTGATCGCCAGCATCGGGGCCATCCGGATCACGTTGCCGTAGAGCCCGCCCTTGCCGACGAGCAGCCCGCGATCCTTCGCCGCGTCGAGGAGCCGACCGGCGATGGCGGCGTCCGGCTCGACGCCGCCGGGATGCACCATCTCGATCGCTTGCATCAGACCCTTGCCTCGCAGCTCGGCGATCCAGTCCGTCCGGTCGATGACCGGTGACAAGCGCTCGGTCAGTCGTTGGCCCATGCGAAGGGCGTTGCCCTGGAGGTCGTTGTCGAGCACGTACTTGAGCGTGGCTCGACCCGCGGCTGCCGACAGCGGGTTGCCGCCGAATGTGGAGAACGACAGCACGTTGATGCAGTCCATCACCTCTTTGCGGCCCACGACGCCGGCGAGCGTGATGCCGTTGCCGACACCCTTCGCGAAGGTGAGCATGTCGGGGACGATGCCGTGCGCCTGATAACCCCAGAAGTGCTCGCCGGTCCGTCCCCAGCCGGTCTGCACCTCGTCGGAGATGAAGAGGATGTCGCGGTTCGTGAGCTCCTTGCCGATGGCGCCGAAGAAGCCGTCGGGCGGCGTGGCGAATCCGCCGACGCCCTGGATGGGTTCGGCGATGAGTGCAGCGACCTTGCCAGCGGTGGCCATGTCGATGATCTGGACGAGATCCTCGACGCACGCCTGCGTGAACGCCTCGTCGTCGAGATCTCGGAACGGCGAGCGAAGCCGATAGCCACCCTGCACGAAGTTCACGTTGAGGCCCGACATCGAGGCGACCGACCACGACCGCTGGGCGGTGATGGCCTGCGTCGTGTAGCTCCGCCCGTGGTAGCTGTTGCGCATGGCCAGGATCTCGTTCGAGCCCTGGAACTGGTTGGCGAGCATGATGGCGGTGTCGTTCGCCTCTGAGCCCGAGGCGGTGAAGAAGACCCGCGCGTCGGGAATGCCCGACACGGCCTTGATCTCTTCAGCGAACGCGATCATCGGCTCGGAGAGGTAGAGCGTCGACGTGTGCATCACCTTCGCCGCCTGCTCCTGCACGGCGGTCACGACCTCGGGGACGCTGTGCCCGATCATCGTGGTGAGCACGCCGCCGAACCAATCGAGGTAGCGGTTGTCCTCGAGGTCCCAGACGTAGCTGCCCTCGCCTCGGTCGATCGAGATCGGCTCGGCGTGCAACGGGTTGAGGTAGCTCGGCAGTGCGTTGCGGTAGCGCTCGAGGAGTTCAGCGGTGGTTGTCATGGGATCTCGTTTGCAGGTCTCAGTGGTAGGGCAGGTACTGGTCGCGTTCGAACGTCGTGAGCTCGTCGCTCTCGATGCTCTCACCGGTCGCGGCGAAGCGCTCGGCCTCGTGCCGCTTGTTGGCGATGAAGTTGGCGACGACGTCGGTGCCGAGCGCGTTCACGAAGGCGTCGTCGGCTTCGAGGTCGTCGAGTGCGGCGTCGAGCGAGGTCGCGCTGCGGACGTCGGTGCCGCCCTCTTCGAACCCGTCGCCGGTGTAGGCCGGCGGGCACTCGAGCTCACCGGTCACGCCGAGACGGGCAGCGGTGAGCACGGCGGCGACGCCGAGGTGGATGTTCATCGCTCCGTCGCCGACCCGGCTCTCGATGCGCATCGCCGAACCGCCATCGGCCGGCAGGCGGTTGGTGACGTTGCGGTGGTCGACGCCCCAGTTGGCCCAACAGCCAGCGAGCGAGCCGGGTTGGAGTCGTCGGTAGGCGTTGACCGTCGGCGCCGAGATGGTGGTGAGCGCCTGGTGGTGGGCGACGAGCCCGGCGAGGCATTGCCGGCCGAGCGCCGAGATCCCGTGCGGGTCTGCGTCGTCGGCGAACGCCAGCCCGCCGTCTCGGTCGACGAGGCTCATGTTGGTGTGTAGGCCCGAACCCGACACGGCGGGAAACGGCTTGCCGAGGAACGTGAAGTCGAGGCCGCGGGCAACGGCGAGCTCCCGCACCATCAGCCGGAAGAGGAAGGCGTCGTCGCACGCCGTCATGGCGTCGTCGTAGACCAACGTGAACTCGAACTGCGATTCGTCGAACTCGACGTTGACCGACTCGAGCGGAAAGCCGCACCGCTCGGCGGTCCACATGACGTCGTCGACGAAGCCGGTCGGGTCGCCGAGGGGGCCGGTGCCGTAGACGTAGGACCGCGGGTTGGCGTAGCACTCCCAGCCGCCCGACCCGTCGGGCTGCATGAGGTAGCCCTCGAGCTCGATGCCGACCTTCGCCGTGTAGCCGAGGTCGTCCCATGCGCCGATGGCGTTCTCGAGAACGGTCCGAGCGGCGACGGGATAGGGCTGGTGATCGAGGGCGAGGGAGGTCATGGCGACGCCCGTGCGCTCGTCTTCCCATGAGGGACGCAGCGTCGACTCGTCGATGGTGCCGTGCACGTCCTTGAGCCCGTCGAGCATGTACGCACCGGGCGCGGGGATGAGGTCGCGGTCATAGGCCATGGCGAACGTCGTGACGCAAAAGCCCGAACCCTTGTTGGCGAGTCGCGACGGCACGTACTTGCCCCGGGCGAGGCCGAGGTGATCCGGCCAGAGCATCCGGATGCGGGAGAAGTCGGAGAACGAGGAGGATGTGTTCACGGTGCTCACGAGAGGTCCGATCGAAGGGTTCCGGCGTCGACGACGATCGATTCCTCGCCGTCTGTGGTCAATGCGACCGTGCAGTGTCGCATGGGGAGATCGAAGTGTCCGCGACAGAATCGGCCGGCGACCTCGTTGGCTCCGGTCGAGAACACGACGTTGCCTGCGAAGGCCCGAAGCTCGGTTCCGTTGATGTCGGCCTTGTCCCACATGGCGAGCGATTCCCACCGAGCGGCCGCATTCATGCCCCACCCGATGTGGCTGATGGCGTAGGCGTCGGGTTCGTCGAACGCGGCGATGTATGAGCGCATCAGTTCGGCGTCGTGACCATCGCCTTCGATGGCGACGACGTAGTCGTTCTCGAGTCGAAGGGTCACCGCTTCTCGGACGTAGTCCTTGAAGGTGAGGTTGATGTCGCCCGGGGCGAGCACCACCGTTCCGTTCACGGTGTTTGCGGCGGGGAACGCCAACACGAGTCCGCCCGGCCAATGCGCGATCGTGCCGGGCTCGGTGCACCAGCCGTGCGAGCCCGCCCGAAAGGCGCCGGCCAGTTCGACCGTCAGGTTCGTGCCAGCGGCGGACGTGACCGTCATGGTGTCGGCCGCCTCGAGCAAGCCGACACCGTGAGCCACCGCCGCTTCGAGCGCGGGATCGTGGGGCCAGCGTTCGGCGTTCTCGGGATGCTCGGCCGAGATCATGAGCACGCGGGCGCCTCCGTCGAGGATCGAACCGAGCTCGGGTGCGTGGAGCAGCCCCTCGGCCGTGCAGTCGACGACGAAGTCGGCCGTGGCACATGCCGCGACGGCCGACCGATGTCCGGCGATGGCCTGTGAGGCGCCGGTCGAGCGGATCGGCAGCGGCCCCGGATTCACCGGGGTCGGCATGCGGACGTCGGCCACGGCGGCGCCGAGCATCTCCAGGGCGAGGCGTGCCGTATCGACGATGAGCGAGCTGCTCGACGCCTCGGACAACAGCACGGCGGTCTCGCCCGGTTGCAATGCACACGCTCGGAACTGTTCGGCGTAGCGCTCGACCCAGCGCCACTGGATTGGTTGTTGGGTGCTCATCGGGCGCTCACTCGCCCGCCGGGCCCGGGGCGCCCTCGTCGTAAAGGCGGGTGCGGCCGAGGCGTTCCAGGCAGACCTCGACGCTCCAGGGGAGCATCGTCGCGCCGCATCGGGCGTCTCGGTAGGCCCGTTCGATGAAGCTCGGCCGCAGCATCGAGCGCCCGCCGCAGATGCGGATGGCGGTGGATGCGACCTCGGGTGCGCCCTCCATCGTGGTGACCATCGAGGCCCACGCCCGGTCCAACTTGTCCTGCGACGGATCGACGGTGGTGTCGGCCAGCGCTCGGTAGCAGAGCGCCTGCGCCTGCTCGTAGCGGATGTTCATCTCTGCCCAGCCCTGCTGCTTGATCGCGTGATCACGGCGGTCGGAGGTCTTGAGATAGTTCTCGGTGAAGTCGAGGATGCCGCGCATGAGGCCCAGGTAGGAGAACGAGAGGGTCATGTAGAAGTACGGCCACCGCTCGGCGGCCTGATTGAACGCCCCCGGCGGGAGCCATTCGTTCTCCGCCGGAACGAACGCCCGGTTCATGACGAGGTTGCGCGAGTCGGTGCCTCGCATCCCGAGCGGGTCCCAATCGCCCTCGATCGACACGCCGTCGGCTTCATGGGGAACGCCCATGAGTCGAAGACGGTCGTCGCCTTCGACCTGGCACAACACGTTGTGGAAGGTCGAGGCGCCGGACAGCGAGGCGAAGATCTTGCGGCCCGTCACGAGATAGCCACCGTCGACGGGCTCCGCTCTCGTCGAGTAGCCGGCGGTCGCTCCGGCCGCGACGCCCTCCGAGAAGGGCTGGCTGTGGACGTCGTGGTTCTCCACGATGCCGCGGTAGAGCCGGGTGCGGCGCTCGTCGAGGAACGCGGTGTCGGCGTCGTCGAGATCGAGCGATCCGGCGACCTCGCCGACGAGCAGCGTGGTCGCGACGTGCATGTTGAAGGTCAGGCCGGTCGTGGCGCAATGGCGACCGAGTTCCTCCGACGCCAGTGCGTAGCCGACGAAGTCACCACCCAGGCCACCGTGCTCGGTCGGAACGACGATGCCGAGCAGCCCCGCTGCCTTGAGGTCGTCCCAGTTCTCATACGGGAAGACAGCGTCTCGATCGATGGCGTCCGCTCGCTTCGCGAACAGCGGTCCCAGCTCGGCGATCGCGTCGACCAAGGCCATCCGCTCCGGCGTCTTGATGTCGGTCATCGGTGGATCCTCGGTTCAGTCGGTCAAGAACCTGGCGACCAGGTCGTTGAAGCGTTCTGGAGCCTCGGCGGGGGACAGGTGCCCGACCCCATCGAGGACGTGAAGTCTCGCATCGGCGAGGCCATCGGCCAGCATTGTGGCGTACGCGACCGGCGTCTCTTCGTCGAGCTCCCCGACGATGACGCACGCCGGGTGATGGATCTCCCCGAGACGGCTCCGGATGTCGTTGGTCGGTAGGCATTGCACGGCGGCGCGGAACCCGTCGCTCGGGATCGCAGCGAAGGCATCGAGCGTCTCGGTTCTGATCGATTCGTCGAGCGGGTTCGCCGTGATGGCATCGATGATCCGGGGTCCGAGATCGCCCGGGGTGAGGCCCTCGTCGAGCGGTGCGAGCCGGGCGTTCGTCCACTCGTCGACAGATGTGCCGTCGATGCCAAAGGCAGGGCTCGTGTCGGCCAGCACCAGACGTCGGACCCGATCCGGAGCGGCCAGCGCAGTGTGGAGCGCGTGCATGCCGCCGAAGGAGAGCCCGACCAGATCGGCTCGTTCGATCTCGAGA
>CALLIQ010000283.1 GCA_938008925.1 uncultured Acidimicrobiales bacterium | reverse complement strand
ACTCGTCCTCGGGTTCACCCGTCCACCCGTGCACCGGTTCGACCACGACCTCTCGCTGCTCGTCAAAACGCTCCGCGACCTGGTCTGACCAGCGACCTGACTCGACCCGCGACCTGGCCTGACCTGCCGGCGCTGCTAGGTCGAGGGACTCGCTCGCCCCGTCCACGCGGTGACGGCTCCGAGCAGGATGTAGATCACACCGGAACCTCTCGCCGCCCGTCGCTCGAGATGCGGCGCCGAGCGCAGACGGTCGCCGATCACGCCCGCCAGCGCCGCGTAGATCCCGTCGGTGAGGAATCCCAGCGCGATGAACAGTGCGCCGAGCACCAACAGTTGGGCCGCGGTGTTGCCTCGGTCCACGTCGACGAACTGCGGAACGAAGGCCAGGAAGAATACGGCCGTCTTGGGGTTCAAGATGTTGAGCACGACGCCGTCAGCGAAGACCCGGCGAAGCGTGCGCTGGGGCAACGACGACGACACGTCGCTGTCGTCGGAGGCCTTCGATGCACCGATCAGCGCGCTCACGCCGAGGTAGACGAGGTAGACCGCGCCGGCGAGCTTGATGGTGGTGAAAGCCGTCGCTGACGCGACGACGATGGCAGACAGCCCTGCGACCGCGGCCAGGACATGGACCAACGTGCCGACGTGAATTCCCGCGACCGACACGAGGGCAGCTTGTCGGCCCTGACTCGCTCCCCTCGCAATGATGTAGAGGACCGCCGGCCCAGGGACCACCAGCAGGGCGAGCGCCGCAGCAGAGAACAACAGGAACGTCGGGAGGTCTGGCATTCAGCGGACGGTAGTTCGCTCGGCATCATCGCTGGCGGCGAATTTCACGGCTGCCGCGGCGACGAGCGCAGAGACGGCGACGAGCCCGGCGGCCCATCGTCGATCGCCGGTTGCGTCAGCCAGCCCGCCGGCGAGAACCGGCCCGATCGAGCCAGCCAGCACGAGCACGGCGCCATAGAACCCCATGGTCGAGCCGAGGTGCGCCCGGTCGAAGAGCTCGGATGACTTCATGCCCTGGAGAGGGCTGAAGGCGCCGATGCCGAATCCCGCCACGATCGCGAACGCGGCAGCGACCAACACCGAGCTCGAGACGGCGAGCAACGCACCACCGAGGGCGATGGCGACGAACGCGATCACGAGCGCACGGTCGGCACCGACCCACGAAACGATCCGACCGAGGGGCAGTCGGCCACCGAGCTGGGCGAATCCTCGAGCGCCGGCCATGGTCGCGGCCGTCGTCGCCGGAAGCCCGGCCGCCGTCATCGCCGGCACCTGGTAGACGAGCAAGGTCGACATCGCGATGCCGCCGAACGCCACGGCGACGGTGAACAGCTTCGTCTCCCTCGTCGAGACCGTCTCGGCAACCACCTCCTTGATCGAGAGGCGCGGAGCGGCCGACTCCGTGGTGCGGTCGTCGGGCGGGTCGGGCACCGCGATCGCCCCGATCACGAACGCAGCGAAGACCAGTCCGGCCAGCACACGAACGGTCGACCGCCAGCCGAGGTCGTCCACGAGCCAGGCGGTGAACG
Source organism: uncultured Acidimicrobiales bacterium (assembly GCA_938008925.1). Classification (GTDB taxonomy): domain Bacteria; phylum Actinomycetota; class Acidimicrobiia; order Acidimicrobiales; family SZUA-35; genus CALEWY01. The sequence continues at coordinate 1,057 of CALLIQ010000283.1, read as the reverse complement.
GCAGAAAGATCACCGACGCGAACGCGCCCCAGATGGTCAGCGTGGCGATCGCCCGAGCGGACTCGACCGGGTGAAGCCGCACGGCGGTCGCCATGGTCACGTGGTAGAAGCCGAGGGCACCGGAGGCACCGAGGCCGAGTGCAGCACCGAGAACGAACACGCCGACGTTGCCCGCCACCGATGCCAACACGAGGCCGGACGACGCGATCACCGCGCCAGCGCCGAAAACCCACCGATGTCCGACCCGGTCGAGCCAGCGGCCCCCGGCGAGCGAGACCAAGCCGACGAGCACGGTTCCGACCGAGAACGACGCAGCCAGGGTGGACTCGCGCCAGCCGGTGTCGAGCCGGATCGGATCGAGCAGCACCCCGAACGAGTAGTACCAGGCGCCGTAGGCACAGATCGTGACGAGCCCGAGCACGGCGATCGAACGGTGATCGACCCGTTCGACACTCGCTCCCCCGGTGCTGGCCATGTCGGCGACACTACGGCCACAATGGTCCGGTGCCTGACTTCGTCGAGCGCCGCATCGAACAGGCCAGACGGGCCGGAGCCTTCGACGATCTCGCCCTGCGCGGCCAGCCGATCCCGGACCTCGGCGAGGAGCGACCAGAGGGCTGGTGGGCAGCCTCCTACGTCAGCCGGGACAAGCGCTTGCGCGAGTTGTTCGAGCTTCGCGAACGCTGCACCGAGGAGCGGTCCCGGGCCCTCGCCCGCCAACGCCACGACGACGTGCTCGCAGAGCTGATCAGACTTCGGGAAACCATCGCTGCTGGAAACGCTGAGGTCGACGAGAAGGACCGGGTGGATTGGTTCGATGTCGAGATCGATCTCGCCACCTGGCGGCGACGCGATCGTCACCGCCGATGGGGTCGGTCGCTCGAGAGCGACTGAGGAGCCGGTCGATCCAGCGACCGGTCAGGCAGTCAGGCGGTCGGCCGACGCCCACGCCCGCGCGTGTTCCAGACGATTCCTCGAGGCGGCGAGATCAGCCACGGCGGCCTCCCCACGACGGAGATCGTGGTGGGTGTTCCAGGCATCGAGGAGCGCCATGAGG
>CALLIQ010000282.1 GCA_938008925.1 uncultured Acidimicrobiales bacterium | reverse complement strand
GAGTGCGGGGAGCGAGATGAGTACTCGCCGGCTCGCGTCGACCCACAGGCTCGGTGCCCATTCGTCGCGTTCACCAGTTGACGCTCGCGTCGATCGCTGATCGAAGGCGACGGGCATCATCCAGATCGCAATCGCCGTCGCAATCCCGGCAGCGAGGGTGATGGCGATGGTGCCGTCTCCGGCGACCGCCAGTGCGAAGAACGCGGTCAACGAGATGGCAACGGAGACCAGGTGGAGCGATGGACGTCGAACCATGAGCGCTGCGGCCATGGTCGAGATGGCGAGGCCGGCGGTCAGCACGGCAGAGACGGGAGCGAGCTCCGCGATCCACAACACCGCAGGGACGGTGACGGCCAAGCCGGTGGCCGCCAAGCCCGGCCCGTCGAACCGTTGGGTCAGCCACAGTGCGCCAGCGTGGACGGCGACGGCAACCGCCAGCCAGACCTCGTTGACGGCCAGTTCGAGCCACTGCCAACCGGCGACGGCGCACACGGCGAGGACGGTGACGCCGACGCCGGTGAGGGGGTCGGCCCACCCGGCTCGGCGATGCTCCAATGCGAGCCCGGCAGCCACGAGGGCTCCGCCGATGGCGAAGCTGCCGGCGAGTTGTAGTTCGGGTCCGATCCAGCCGCGGTCGATCGCGGTGCTGACCAGGAAGACCGCAGCCAAGAAGAGCAGGAGAAGGCCAGACCATTTGAGCAGCACTTCGGCGCGGGGGCCCGTCGGCCGCGAGAGGCCGACCTCGTAGCCGGTCGGGGGAACGGCTGAGGGTGGGGGAGGAGGCAGGGCGCTCGCTTGGGTCACAGGGCTCGGTTGGGCCCCAGTGCTCGGTTGGGTCACAGTGCTCGCCGTCGGCGGTGGCGGGGGCATGAAGCGAGGTTCGGCACGGGGCGCTGGCGGTGCTGGCTGTGCCTGTGGTGCTGCCTGTGCTGGCCGTGTTGCCGGTGTTGCCTCGATCGTTTGCAGCCGACGTTCGAGATCGGTGATCGTTCGACGGAGAAACGCCGCTTCGGGCTCGCTCGGTCGTGGGGTGCCTTGGTCAACAGCCATGTCTGCACGATGACGGACTCTCGTCGTCGTGACCCTGGCCGAAAGCCCCCAAATCTCTCTGGGGGGTTTTGGTCCCTCTGGGGAACCGCCTCTGCGCCAGCGTCTCAGCGACCCCGGCGTCGACAACGCAGTTCGCGGGGATCGCCGACCTCGTCGAGCGCCTCGACGAGCTCGGTCGATTCCGTCGCCCAGCCGCTTTCACCGAGACGACTGGTTGCGAAGATCATCCCGATCACGTCGCCGTTCCCGTCCAGGACCGGGCCGCCGGAATCGCCGGCGTTGATGTCCGCTGCGAGCTCGATGCCCCGTCGGGAGCCCTCGCCATCGAGGCTGATGTTCACGAAGCGAAGCACGATGGCTGACTTTTCCTGCGGGCCCTCGATGTCCGCGTAGCTCACGAACGACACCACGCGGTTGTCGACATCGGCCCGGTCCAGGTCCTCTGCGATGCGCAGGTGCCCGGGGGCTGGCCGGTCGAGGCGAACGATGGCGATGTCGAGGTCGGTGTCGAGATGAACGATCGTCGCCGTCGTCGTCGAGTCGTCCGCCATCCGTACGACGAACGACTCGATGTTCTCGAACGCGTGGGCGACGGTGAGAGCGAGATCGTCGCCGATGGCCATCGCGCTGGCTCGGTGCTCCGACACCGCTCCGCATCCGGTCAGCTCGAGGCGAAGTGTCGCGGCCAACGGATCGATGCTGTCGCCCCTCCCGCCGTCGGTCACCAACGGGCCGACCGACAGCGCGGCGCCGAGCGACAGCATCGCGCTCGTGACCACGGCGATGACCGTGACCACCAACAGCCTTCCTCTGCTCAGAACGTGTTGGTGCGCGCTCGTCACGGGCGCTGAGGGTAGATCAGCCGACCGCCACGGCGTAAGCGACGATGTTGTCTTCATAGGAAGCGAGTGAGGGCTGGAACGAACCGCCGCAGCTGATGAGGGTGATCACCGAGGGGCCACCCTGAGCGAACACGGCATCGAAGGGCAGTTCGTTCTTGTCGTACTGCGTTCGCTCGATCACCTCGTAGGTCGCGGTCGACCCGTCATCGAAGTCGATCGAGAAGCGGTGCCCACTCGTGGCGTCGGCCAGGTCTCGGAAGGCGCCGCGTTCACCGTCGTAGGCGATGTGTGCGGCCAGCACGGCAGACCCTGGCTCACCGGGGCTCGGGCCGAAGCGATACCAGCCGACCCGGCTGGCCTCGGGCACTTCCATCTCTCCGTTCGCCTCGACCCCCACCGGGACGATCTCCGCCCCGTCGAGACCGATGGCCTCGTAGCGGATCCCCACCGGGGTGGGAACCGACGACGGGCTCGGAACGCCGATCGCCGATGGCAGCTCGGTGACGAGTGAGGAGAGGTCGCTCGACACACGTGACGGCGATGGCTCGTCGCCCTGTTCGGCCGAGGTCGGCGGAGAGGATTCGCCGGTCGCATCGCCAGTCACTTCAGCGGCCACGTCAGCGGTCAGTTCGGGAGTGCCTTCGGTGGTGAATCGGCGCTCCGTACCTTGGGCCTGACCGGCGTCCGGCGCTGGCGCCGCGAGCGACCCGCAGCCCGTCACGAGGACGAGGCAGACGAACGCCAGCAACCGGAACAGCGGCATCGATCAGCCTCGAACCGGAGCGGGGATGGCCTTGGAGCGGATGGCGAGCCCGGCCGAAGCGACGAGCAGCAGGGCGATCACGGCGATCGATGCAGCGATCGACGGCGCAGTCGAGATCGGTGAGTTGCCCGTGTTCACGATCGTCGGGGTCGAGCCCAAGTCGGTGATGGTCTCGGTCAACACGGTGAGGCTGCCACCGTCGAGCGATCCGACGGCGTAGACGATCAGTGCGTCGCCGTCGGTGATCGGCAGATCCGCCGGGCCGATGACGACCGGCTCGGTGGCGCCGGTGGGAACGACCTCCGCCGAGATGGTGCTGACCGCAAGGTCGGCCGATCCCTCGGCACCGTTCGCCACGTTGGCAAAGGCGACATCGCCGTTCGCCAGGATGTCGACCGCAGGAGCAGCCGCCGTGTGGCGAACGATCAGGCGCCCCTCGCCGGCGGCGATCGTGCTCGTGTCGTTCGCGAACACGGTGAGCGTCGGTGTTCCTTCGCCGTCGAGGTGGGCGAGGGCCGTGATGTTGCCGGAGGTGGGCAGGGCGAGGTCGCCGGCGTCGATGGCGACCGTGTCGGTTCCTGCGAGGCGGACCTCGAGACCTTCGAGCGTCTCGCCAGCGAGTGCCGACAGGTCCTGGGTGTCACCGAAAGAGAAGTCGGCGAAGACGACCTCGCCGCCGGCTGTCACGTCGACGTCGGTGTCGGGGATGCCGTGGATGAGGTGGATGCGGGCGCCGTCTTGAGCCGAGGCGACGGACGCCGAGCCGGCGATGGCGAACACCGACGCCAGGACGGCTGCCAGCATGGCAGCGGGCAAACGACGGATGGACGGGGACTTCACACGCATGGAATTTCCTCACCGGGACTCGGCTGCCTC
>CALLIQ010000281.1 GCA_938008925.1 uncultured Acidimicrobiales bacterium | reverse complement strand
CGTAGCCGAGCAGCGTGGCGATGTGGAGCTGGCTCGGGGTCGAGCTGACGAGGTCGTCGGCTCGAACGACTTGGTCGATGCCTTGCTCGTGGTCGTCGACCACCACGGCCAGGTTGTAGGCCGGGGTTCCGTCGTTGCGTTGCACGACGACGTCGTCGACTTCACCGCTTGCCGCTCCGGCGACGAGGTCGGCGAACTCGTAGCGCACGAGGTCGCCCCGCAGCCGAAGGGCGGGCGGTCGTCCGGCCGCTTCTCGCTCGGCTCGGTCGACGGCGGTGAGGTGTCGACACGTGCCCGGGTAGACCCGCGGGTTGTACGGACCGTTCGGGGCCTGCGTGGCCTCTCGAATCTCGCGGCGCGAGCAGTAGCAGTTGAAGAGCAGGTCGGCCTCAGCCAGGCGGTCGAGCGCCGCGGTGTAGCGGTCTCGCCGATCGCTCTGATTCACCGGCTCCTCGTCCCACGCAAGACCGAGCGCGGCGAGGTCGTCGGCCTGCGTCCGATAGAACTCCTCGCGAATCGAGCTCGTGTCGAGATCTTCGAACCGAAGCAGGAATCGCCGGCCCGTTGAGCGGGCAGCCAGCCAGGCGATCAGCGCCGTGCGTAGGTTGCCGAGGTGGAGGTCGCCGGTCGGGCTCGGAGCGAAGCGGCCAGCGGCACGGTCATCCACTGCCGGACCCGTTTCCGCCGGACCCGTGTTCAGCGTCATCCTCGGGCAGGTCGGGTCGTTGCGGTCGCCGACGGGCGATCGCTCGGAAGCGGAGCGGCGGCTCGGTCATCTCCTCGATCCCGTGAGCAATCCACCCGGCGGTCCTCGCCACGAAGATGCACTGTCCGCTTCCGGGCTCCATCTGGGCGAGCCACGTGAGGGCTCCGAGCGAGAAGTCGACGTTGAGCGGTCGATCGACTCGCTCGGTCACGATGTCGCGCGTCGCGTGCACCAAAGCGAGTCGTTCGTCGCCGGCCCACGCGTCGGCGAGGCGTTCGGCCAGCGCTTGCTGACGCGGGTCGCGATCTCGATACACGGCGTGGCCGGTGCCGCTGATCGGTCGGCTGTCTCGGAGGTGGCGACCGATGGCGACCTCGGGACCGAGACGGGCTGCGTCGTCGAAGAGTCGATGGACGTCGTCGCTCGCTGCGCCATGGAGCACGCCGCCCATGGCGCCGAGCCCGGCGCTCACGACCGAGTAGGGGTCGGCTCGAACCGACGCCGCGATGCGCGCTGCGAAGGTCGAGGCTGCGAGACCGTGATCGGCCATGAGGACGAGCGCGGCGTTGAGACAGTCGCGCTGGGCCGTGGTCGGTGACTCGGATGACAGTCGAGGCCAGAGACGGTCGGCGAGCCGGCCACCGTCGATGGGTGGGTCGTCTGCGGGAGACTGCGTTCGCAGTGGCAAGCCATCGACCATCGCGGTCAGCATCTTGCGTCCGGCTCGGCGATGGCTTTCTGGCGTTGGATCGTGGCGCAGGCGATCGTGGGCGGACAACGCCAACACCGATCCACGCAGGCGGTCGATGAGCTCCGCGTGATCTGGGAGCGCAGCCTGCAGCGCCGACACGGCGGCGATGGCCTCGGCATCGACCGACCACGAGCCGCCCTCGCCGCCCCACAACAACTCGGCCACGGTCTCGAGCGGCTCGTCGACGAGGTCGACCGCAGCGGTCTCTCGATAGGAATGGCCATCCGGCTCGATCCGGGTCACCGCCGAGGCGATCACGCTGCCGACCTCGCCGCTCGGCGTCCGGCGGTGCGCGGTGCGCAGCGCGTCGATCTCGTCCGGGTGGAACAGACTGGTTCGTCCGTCGAGGCTGAGCTGGCGGGAGACGAGACCCCGGCTCACGTAGGCGTAGAGCGTTTGCCGCTTCACGCCGAGACGCGATGCGGCCTCGGCGGCGGTGAGCAGCGCGTCGTCCATGGCTGCAGTATTCACGATGCCGAGCGGTTCAGGGTGCTGGCGTATTCAGGCGCAGTGCTGTTGGTAGTGCGGTGCTGTTGGCAGTGCAGTGCTGTTGGCAGTGCGGTGCCGGCCGGTGGGAACGCCCACCGGCCGGCGCCAGCGACACTCGTTCAGTCGAACAGGATCACGCCGCGGATGTTCTCGCCATCCCGCATGGCCTGATAGCCCTCGTTGATCTCGTCCAAGGTGTAGGTCTTGGTGATGAGGTCGTCGAGGTTGAGCTGGCCGTCGAGGTAGAGCTCGAACAGCTGTGGAATGTCCTTGCGGATGTTCGCTGATCCGAAGAGCGAGCCGACGACCTGCTTTTCGAACATGGTGAGCATGATCGCCGGAATCTCGATCGAGCCTTCCCCGGTGGAGTGGAGGTTCGTGACGACGATCTTGGCTCGCTTGCCGCCGAGGTGGAACGCCTCGCCGAGCGTCGCACCGTCGCCGGTGCCCATGGTCATGATGACCTTGTCGTAGCCGCGGTCCCAGGTGGTCTCGCCGATGGCGGCCTGAGCGTCGGCGATCGATGCGAAGGTGTGGGTGGCGCCGAAAGCCTCGGCCTTTTCGCGCTTGAAGGCGACGGGATCGATGGCGGTGACCACGCGAGCGCCGGCCATCTTGGCGCCCTGCACGGCGTTGGAGCCGATGCCGCCGACGCCGACAACGGCCACGTAGTCGCCGGGTTGCACATCGGCGGTGTACACGGCGGAGCCCCAGCCGGTCACGACGCCGCAGCCGAGCAGGCAGGCCTTGTCGAGCGGCCAGTCCTTGTCGATCTTGATGACGCTGGCTTCATTGACGACGGTGTGCTCGGAGAAGGTACCGAGGAGACACATGAGGCCGAGGTCTTGTCCGTCGGAGGTGTGGTGGCGAGACGTGCCGTCGAGGATCTGGGTGCCTTCGGTGAAGGTCGCAGCGGCATCGCAGAGGTTGGAGTGGCCGGCGGCGCACGAGGGGCAGCGGCCACAGGCGGGGATGAAGCCGAAGATGACGTGGTCGCCAACCTCGAGATGGTCGACGCCCTCGCCGACCTCCTGCACGATGCCCGATCCTTCGTGGCCGCCGATCATCGGCGCACCGGGAACGAGCCCGGCGATGTGGCCGTCATAGGCGTGCTCGTCGGAGTGGCACATGCCCGACGCGAACATCTTGACGAGGACCTCACCTCGCTTTGGTGGGTCGAGCTCGATCTCCTCGACGCTCCAGGGCTGGTTGACTTCACGGAGTACGGCTGCGCGGGTCTTCATGATGGTTCCCCCTCGGAATCCATAGGACGCGACACCACCAGAGGTTCCGATGGCGATGGGACTGACACCGGCTCCACGACGAGCCCCCGAAACCGCAGGGCGTCGCAGCAGTGCCCGAGCCAGCGACGCTACGGGCCGCCTCCGGGCCGTTCAAGTCGCCCATCACATTCGTGCTGGGTTCGTGCGGGGTTCGTGCTGCGTTCGTGCTGGCTCGGCGCAGGTTCCGTTCAGCGATTCGTCGATTGATCGTGACAACATTGATTCAATCAACATTGATCAATGCCTTGCGAACAGGCACGCTCGTGACCATGACTTCCACCGCAACCCCCGTTCCCGCAGGTCTGAAGGGCGTCGAGGTCGCCGACACCGCGATCGGTTCGGTTCGAGGCTCCGAGGGCTACTACCACTACCGCGAACACAACGCCGTCACCGTCGCCCGCTCGGCAAGCCTCGAACAGGTCTGGCATCTCGTGCTGCACGGCTCCCTCGACGCGCCGGAGGAGTTCGTCGCAGCGATCGGTGAGCGTCGCGCGGTCGACGTTCCCGCCAGCGCGCTCGACCTCGCTGCCACCCTGCCGCCGCACCTCGGGCTGATCTCGCTCCTTCCGATCGTCACCAATGGAGCTGCGGCGTCGATCGATCAGACGGATCGGGAGCGGGTCGACTGTGCGATCGCCACCGCCGCCGCTGTGCCGACCGTGCTCGCTGCGCTGCATCGACACCGCAACGGACTCGCCCCGATCCCGGCCGATCCGACGCTCGGCCACGCCGCTGACTGGCTCCGGATGACGTCCGGTTCGATGCCGAGCGACGCGCATGTCGCGCTGGTCCAGCCGTACATGATCGGGACGGTCGATCACGGCTTCAATGCGTCGACCTTCACCACCCGAGTGGTCACCAGCACCGGGGCCGATGTCGTCGGCGCGATGTGTGCTGGCATCGCTGCGCTCTCCGGACCGCTCCATGGGGGAGCGCCATCGTTGGCGCTGGCGATGATCGAGGAAATCGGTGATCCCACGAACACCGACGAGTGGGTCCAGACCCGCCTCGACCGCGGCGACAAGATCATGGGATTCGGTCACGCCGTCTACCGGGCCGACGATCCTCGTTCGGACATGCTCAGGAGCCTGGCCATCGACGTCGGCGGCGATCTCGTCGATCGGGCGGTCGAGATCGAACGTCGGACGCTTGCGGTGTTGCGCGAGTGGAAGCCAGGAGCACCCATCGTGACGAACGTCGAGTTCTACGCCGGGGTCGTCATGGATGCCGCCGGCCTCGACGCAGCGCTGTTCACCCCGACGTTCACCGTTTCTCGCTCCATTGGTTGGTCCGCCCACGTCGTCGAGCAAGCGGCGCACAACAAGATCTTCCGTCCGAGCGCTCGCTACGTGGGCCCGGAACCGTCTGCCTGACCTCGATCGTCTCTGCCTGTCACCGATTGCCAGCTATCGATTGCCAGTCACCGATTGCCAGTCACCGATTGTCAGCTACCGATTGACAGCTACCGATTGACAGAGCCGGAGGGGCCGGGCCAGCGTGGCCCATGGACTTCGGACTTCTGACGCTCGGTGATCATCGAGCCGACCCGGTCACGGGCGAGCGGACGAGCCAGGCCACGAAGCACCAGGAGATACTCGACTACCTCGATTTCGCTGCGCCCGCCGGGTTCTCGACGGTCATCGTCGGTGAGCACCACTTCAGCGATTTCATCGTGTCGGTTCCCCAGGTGTTTCTCGCCTGGGTGGCAGCGAGGCATCCGTCGGTGCGGCTCGCGACGGGGGTCACCTTGCTGCCGCACCACGATCCGGTCCGATTGGCCGAGGACTTCGCGACCCTCGACGTCGTGTCCGGCGGACGGGCCGAAGTATGGGTCGGCAAGGGGGTTGAGCCGCTGGTCTACGAGCAGTTCGGTCAGGACGCCTCCCGCGCCATCGCGATGCAAGACGAAGGCCTCGAGCTGCTCCGTCGGCTCTGGACAGAGACGGACGTGCACTGGAATGGCGAGTTCCGGCCGCCGCTCACCGGCGTGACGCTCGAACCCCGCCCCGTCCAACAACCCCACCCGCCGGTGTTCGTCGCGTGCTCGAGCCCCGAGTCGGCGACCTCGGCGGGGGCCATGGGGTTTGGACTCACGGCCACGATGCTCGCGTTCCCTCGAAAGGTTCTGCCCAGAGTGGTCGAGGCATACCTCGAGGCGTTCGACGCGGCAGGGCACGCTCACGAACCGAGCGTCACCGTCAACTGTCACGTTCACGTGGCCCCCACCAGCCAGGAGGCATACGACCACCTGGGCATTTATCAGTTTCCGTTCCAGAAATGGGTCTTCGCCAAGCGGTTCGGACTCGATCCAGCGGAGGTGGAGTTGCCCCCTCGCATCACCGAACTCGACGCGCCCGACTGCGCCATCATGTGCGGTAGCCCCGACGAAGTCGTCGACCGGATCGGTCGAATCGTCGAGTCGTGCCGTGTTGATCGCTTCGCCTACCAGGGCGACTACGGCGGGCAACCCTGGCCGCTCATCAAACGATCCCTCGACCTGTTCGCCACGTCGGTCATGCCGACCTTTCAACCGGCAGGAGTGCCCGCATGACCGACCCGGCCAACTCGACTGACCCGACGACCGTGCCCGACTACGACGATCTCATGACCCGCTTTCGCCGGGCCTACGTCAAGGCCGATCCCGACCTGCTCGGCCAGGTGCTCGGCGCCGGGTTCGAGTGGCACACCCACACCTTCCCCGTCGAGGCGCCGGTGTCGACTGGAACGGTGCTCGTCGGCATCGACGGGATGATCGGCGAGCTGCAGCGTCGCGCACGCGAGTGGAGCGACGTCAGCTTCGACGGCCTCCGAGAGCAGTTCGCTCCCAAGCTCGTCACCCAGACCTTCACGATCTCCGGCAACGACAAGGGCGTGCCGTTCTCCGTTGCCGCAGTCGACCTGTACACGCTCGACGAGGACGACAAGATCATCAAGAAGGACACCTACTGGAAGCAGGCCGAGGCGGCATCGAGCGGTGAGTGATCTGGCCATCCGGCCCGAGATCGAGATGGCGCACCGTGCCCTGATCGCCCATTGGGGCCGGGCCGGAGCCTGGTGGAGCGCTGCGCAGCGCCAAGCCATCGTGGCCGAGGTTCGCCTCGCCCGGTCCAACCGCCACGTCGGGCCACTCGCCTCGCCGGCGGTCGATGACTCGGCGGCGACCGGCGCCATCGATGACCCGCTCAGCGCGACGGTCATCGACGCGGTGTGGCGCATCGCCAACCACCCAGGGACCTTGAGCGAGAGCTGGCACCGCACGCTGCTGGCTGCGGGCATCGAGCCGCTGGCGTATGTCGAGCTGCTGGCCGTGGTGTCGATGGCGACGTGTTTGGACTCCTTCGACCGTGCGATCGGTCGCGAACCGATGGTGGTCGAAGCATCGAGCGGCGACGACGCAAGCGACTCGAGCGGTGACCCGGTCGATCCCGATGTCGTCGTCGATTCGCACTGGGTGCCGACGACTTCGTTCGACGGGCCGAACATCCGAAAGACACTCACCGGGGTCCCATCAGAGTTCGAGATGCAGGGGACGATCCTGGACGCCCAGTACGTGCCCGGTGGCGCGACCTCGGTGCCGCTCGACCAGAAGGTGTGGTCGCTCGATCGAGTCCAGATGGAGCTCGTGGCGACGAGGACCTCGACCCTCAACGAGTGTTTCTATTGAAGTGCCGCACACGCACTCCTGCTCGGTCTGGGTGGGATGATGACCGGAGCCGACGTCGAGATGGGCGCGGTGAATGGTGACGATGGCGGGTCGGTCGGTGGCGTCGTTGGCGGTGCCGAACTCGTTGCGTTCGTCGAGGCCACGGCTGGGAGCGATGACGAGTCGTTGGCAGCCGCTCGGCGCGCCGCCTTGGATGTCTTGGGTGACGAGGTGGTCGTGGATGCGGCCGGCGTGATCGGGGTGTTCGAGATGATGAACCGGCTCGCGAACGGAACCGGTACGCCTCTGGACGACGATCTCGTTGCCCCGACCGAGAACGTCGTGGCCGATCTCGACCTCGAACGCTTCGCCAGCTCGGCGGAGTCGAAGGCTGGCGGGGCCGAGTCGGCGAGCTGATCTGGTTACCGTGCCGGGGTGCGTCCTCTCATGGTGCTCGGCTGCACGTCCGATGCGGGAAAGAGCCTGATCACGGCGGCGCTGTGTCGATGGTTTGCGCGCCAGGGCGTTCGCGTCGCTCCGTTCAAGGCGCAGAACATGTCGAACAACGCTCGCGTCGTCGGCGGTGGCGAGATCGGCGTCGCCCAGTGGCTGCAGGCCAAGGCCGCTCGGGTCGAGCCGGACATCACGATGAACCCGGTGCTCATCAAGCCCGAGGCAGACACGCGATCGCAGGTGGTTCTGCGAGGCCGCGCCGCCCCCGAGCTCCACGAGGTGCCCTGGGAGCACCGCAGCCAGCACCTCTGGCCGGCGATGGCCGAATCGTTCGACGACCTGGCCGATCGGTTCGATCTGATCGTGCTCGAGGGCGCCGGCAGTCCGGCCGAGATCAACCTCACCGACCTCGTGAACAACAAGATGATGGCGCACGCCGACGCGGCCGGACTGCTGGTGTCCGACATCGATCGGGGTGGATCGTTCGCCCACCTCGTCGGCACGTGGCAGCTCGCTCCGCCGACGACGCAGTCCCGCCTCGCTGGTTTCGTGCTCAACAAGTTCCGAGGTGACGCCGGGCTGCTGGCGCCTGCTCTGGAGTACGTCGAGCGGCTGACGGGAATGGCCCCGGTCGGGGTGATCCCGATGGTGGATCACGAGTTGCCAGATGAAGAGGGTGGAACGGTTCGGGCCTCACCGCCGTCCGGAGCGCCCGTCGTCGCGATCCCTCGTCAGCCGTGGGGTTCGAACATCGACGAGTTTCACCTGCTCTCCCACGTGGCGGAGGTTCGTTTCGTGACCAGACCATCGGAGATCGACAACGCCGACGTCGTGATTCTGCCGGGCTCGAAGCACGTGGCCGCCGACATCGACTGGCTCCGATCGAGCGGACTGGCCGATGCGGTGGTCTCCCGAGCACACGCCGGTGGCCGGACAATCGGGATCTGCGGCGGGGCGATGATGATGGGGGAGCGGATCGAGGACCCGCTCGGTGTCGAGGGAGCGGCCACCGGCCTCGGGCTCCTCCCGACTTCGACGGTCATGAGCCCCGACAAGGTCGTCCGGTCCACGACGGCATCGTTCCAGGACCTGCCCGAGCCGTGGTCTTCGCTCAACGGTCTGGACGTCGAGGGCTACGAGATCCGACATGGGCGCGGTGGCCCCGCGCAATCGATCATCGCCGAGGGAGCCCTGCTTGCCACGACGATCCACGGCCTGTTCGAGTCGCCCGAACTACTCGAGCGACTCTTCGGCACTCGGCCGGCCCCGGTTCTGGAAACGACGTTCGACCGACTCGCCGACGCGATCGAGGAGCACCTCGACACCGACTGGCTTTGGCGGGTCGTCGACGGCGAATGATCACCTCGACCCACATCGTCACCAACGGCTGGCTCGCCCGTCGCTGGCCCGAGCGGTTCGGATCGCCGACATCGTTCGTCGTGGGTGGCCTCGCGCCAGACGTCGGCCTCACGCTGCTGACGGCGGGAGCGGCGGTGTTCTTCCCGCTCGCCCGCGACCTCACCGTCGGCGAGTCGATGCGGTACGCGTTCGACACGCTCTTCTTCGAATCGAGGCCCTGGATCGCTGCGGCGAACATCTTGCACTCGCCGGTGATCGTCGGCGCCTTGTTCGTCGGATCCCGAGCCGCCGCGCTCTCGCCCACCTGGCAACGCCGCCTCGGGTCGTTTGCGGCCGGGTGCGCGCTGCACATCGCCATGGACGTGCCCGTGCACCACGACGACGGACCCGTGCTGTTGTGGCCGCTCGACTGGAGCTACCGCTTCGAGAGTCCGGTCAGTTATTGGGACCCCGAACACTTCGGTCGAATCGTCGCCCCGATCGACCTGGCCATCACGATCGTGGGCGGAGCCACCCTCGCTCGCTCGTGGTGGCGGGCTCGCTGATCCGTCGAGGTCAGGCGTCGGCGAGCCACCGCTCGATCGAGCCGGCGGCGGCGCGAGCCTGTGCCTCGTCGATGACGTGGGGAACCGGGTCGTAGCGATGCTCGACCCGATGGCCCGCCTCGATGAACGACGCGATCGTGGCGTCGTGGTCCTCCCGGCGGACGACCGGATCGAGCGAGCCGTTCATGATCAACATGTCGAGGGGTCGCTCACTCGCTGCGACGGCGCTGTGTGGGTCTGCGAGGAGCCAACCGGCGCCGGTCACGACCCCGGTGAACAGTTCGGGATGGCGAGCAGCCACCTCCAGGGCCAGACCAGCCCCCTGGCTGTAGCCGACGAGCACGGTTCGATCGGCCGACACGGTCTCGGTCAGTTGCGCCGCTCGCACGTGCTCGCCGACGAGATCGACCGCCCGGCCGATGGCGGCGCTCGGCGCGAGCTCGACACCGTCTTGGGTCGATTCTGGCAGCCACCACCCGTAGCCAGGTTCCACCGCAAACGGTGCTCGAGGAACGACGGTGACGATCGTCGCGGGTAGGGGAAAGAGGGTCTCGAGCTGGCGCTCGGTCGCCCCGTAGCCGTGCAGACCAACGACGAGCCCTGTGGCGTGCTCCGCTGAGCGCGCCGGGCCGGTGCGATGCACGACGGGTTCGTCGGCGCCGGAGGGGTGACGCCGACGAACCCGATCGAGGACGCCCACTACGCCGCCTTGGCGAGCTGCTTGCGCTTCTTCGCCGAGATCGCTCCCGTCTCGGCGTAGTCCTTGAGTTCGGTCAGGAAGCCGTCGAGCGTCGACTTGAGCCGGATGCGAAACATCGGGCCCATCACTTTCCCGATTGCGTTGGTCTCCATCTGGATGTTGAGGCTGACTTCGGAGCGGCCGCCGGAGATCGCCCTGACCTTCACGGTGTTCTGAGCCAGGGTGATGAACGACGGCATGCCGGTGACGACGAAGGTGAACTGCTTGTTCTGTTCTGAGTAGGCGGTGAACGTCTCCTTCAAGTCGCCGATGCCGGGCACGTCACAGACCCGCCCGCCGATGAGAGCGCCCTCGGGCGTCGCTGCATCGTGGTTCGGTCCGGAGGACACGACGGCGGACGACCACTCGCCGACCCGCTCGAAGCGGTGGGCAACGATCTCCCAGACGTCGTCTGCGGTGGCGTTGATGGTGATGGCCTTCTGGAGTTGCACGGTGTTGCCTTTCGGTTCGTCGGGCGGGTCCCGATTCGATGACGCCATGGTCGAGACTCGCGCTCGCCGGCACATCGCCCCGAGCGGCGAATCACCCGACCTCACCCGCGTTTGCGGCGTTCTGCTGCTCGGGTGAAACGTGGCGATGGGTGAGGCGAGAACGCTCCTCGCTTGGCATGGTTCTTCCATGACCGCGCCGCCGGTCCCGCTCGTGTGGGCCAAGCTCCAGCCTCCGATGTCGCCAGCGCGCGCCATCTCCCGCGACGGGCTGCTCGACGAACTGACCGCGGCATCCGACATCGTGTTGACCGCGATCGTGGCTCCCGCCGGCTACGGGAAGACGACGACGGCTGCGCAACTGGTCGATCGGCTCGATCTACCGGTGGCCTGGCTCGGTCTCGAGCCCGCCGACGGAGAACCGGTGCGGTTCTGGACCTACGTGACCGCCGCGCTCGGTACCGCCGGGGTCGACGAACTCGGCGGGGTCTACGACGTGCTGCGCGACGGGCCGGGCGCCGTCGATCACGCGGTCGCGTCGTTGCGCGCCGCCATCGAAGCGCATGGTGATCCGCTCGTCCTCGTGCTCGACGACGTGCAAGCCGTCGACTCCGATGCCGTTCACCGGCAGCTCGGTGGGCTCCTCCGGCACCCGCCTGCCAACCTTCGAACCGTCTGCACGTCCCGAAGCGATCTGCCGCTGCCTGTCGGGCGTCTCCGGAGCGAGGGTCGTCTCGCCGAGGCGCGGATCGATCGGCTCGCATTCACCTCAGCGGAGGTCGCTCTGGTGCTCGACACCACGTTCGGCCTCGGGTCGCTGGCGGACGAGCACCTCACCGCCCTCGTCGAACGGACCGATGGCTGGCCCGTCGGGATCTGTCTCGCCGGCATCGGCCTGCGAAACGAAGTCGACGTCGACGCGTTCGTCGCTCGGTTCGCGGGCGACAACCGCCACCTGAACGAGTACCTCTCGGCCGAAGCGATCGACGACCTCGATCCCGACCGCCGAGCGTTCCTGTTGACGACGAGCATCGTGACGACGCTCGAACCCGATCTCTGCGACGCCCTGACGGGACAGCCGGGAAGCCTGGCAACGCTGCGGTCGTTGGTTCGAGACAACATCTTCACCGCAGCCCTCAACGAGCAGGGGACCGTCTTTCGCTATCACCCGCTCTTCCGAGAGCACCTGCTTTCGCTCCTCGCCGAGGAACACGCAGAGACGGTCGACGAGCTCCACGCACGCGCCTCGCGCTGGTACGAGGAAGCCGACGACGTCGATCAGGCCATCACCCATGCGGCGGCGACCGACGAGATCGAACGAGCTTGTCGGATGATCGCTGCCAGCTGGCACGTCTTCGCCCGAGCCGGGCAGATGAGCCGGCTCGAGCACTGGTTGGACCTCCTCGGCGATGCCGTCGCGTCGAACACCGAGGCCAGCCTGATGATGAACTGGGTGTTGCTGAACTCCGACCGTCTCGATGAGATGGATCGTTGGGAACGAGCAGCGGTGGCCGCTGCACGCTCCGATGACGAGATCGCGCTGTGCGAGATCGAGATCCCAACGCTCCGCTCCCATCGAGCTCGACGCGCCGGTGACATCGGCGGCGCTCTTGCAAACGCTCGCGAGGCGCTCGCCACGGCTGACCTCGACACCGAGCCGACCGGCGGCGGCCAGGTGTCGCGGCTCGGTGCGCTCCCCGGCACCGCCCTCGTCGCCTGCGGTGTGGCGGAGTACTGGGCGGGCGATCTCGACGAAGCCCAACGGCTCTTGAGCGCTGCGGTGACCCACGCCCGGCGAACCGGTGAGGTCTCATCGGTCATCCAGGGCTACTGCTACCTGGCCATGATCGAGGCCGATCTCGGGCACGACGATGCGGCACTCGCCCACGCCGACCAGGTGCTCGAGCTCGTCGACCCGTCGATCGAGAGCTTTCATCTCCCGGCGATGGCCCACATCGCTCGGTCGGTCGCCTTGTTGCGCATGGGTCGGCCAGCGGACGCCGAGCAGGCCATCGAGCGCGGCGATCGCCTCGCTCGTTCGTTGGACCATCTCACGCTCGCGACGGCGGCCATCCAGCGGGCGAGGATTCTGCACATCCGCGGCGATCGTGCGGGCGCCCGATCCGCGGTGCGAACGGCTCGTTCGATCGTCGACGATCTACCAGACGCCCGCTTCGACGATCGTCTTCGGGCGATCGAGAACGAGATCCGCTTCGTCGCCAAGTCGGCCCCCGACTTCGGGTTCGGGCCGGTCGAGTTGACCGAGCGCGAACGAGCCGTGCTGGCCTTGCTCCCACATGAGCTGAGCCGGGCTGATCTCGCATCCCAGCTCCACGTGTCGGAGAACACGGTGAAGACGCACCTCACGTCGATCCGGCGAAAGCTCGGCCTGAGCGGTCGCGCGTCGATCGTCGATCGAGCGCGTGAGCTCGGCCTGCTCGCCTGAGCTCAGGTCACACCGATTCGACCAGCGGCTCGCTCGGCAGCGTCGGCCCCGGCGAGTTGGCGGACGAGGAGAAGGCCGTCGATCACGGCGATCGCGGCCTCAGCTTCGGCGCGGCGATCGTCGGGGCCGCCGTCGATGAACTCGGCGACCCAGTCGATCCACATCGTCACGAGGGAGGGGACGAGGCTGACGTATGGCTCTCGCCCGGCCACGGCCAGCCCGTTCGCTTCGAAGAAGAGGGCGAAGATCGGGTCGACGTCGTCCGTCGCCAACACCGGCCACGCCAGCGCGACGATCTCGAGGTGGTCCTTCGCCGGCGTCGCGAATGCCTCGGCCAACGTGGCCTGGAGTTGGACGCCCATGGCCAGAATCACCTCGCCGATGAGGTCGTCCTTCGAGGGGAAGTAGTAGACGACCGTCCGGTCGCTGATGCCGAGCCGCTTCGCCAACCGACCGAACGTGAGCTGGCTCAGTCCGTCGTCGGTCGCGGCGCGGAGCGCTTCTTCGAGGATGTCAGCCTTTGTGTGTTTGTAACCCACGACCCGTTGATTGTAGTGGTCACTGCAACTACGATATGTAGCGACCACTACAAGACTCGCGATGGGTCGAGAGCAAAGGAGCGTTGATGCCGTCGATGAGCGCAGCCGAGGCCACAGACCTGTTTCGTCGAGAGCCTGATCGGTTCATCGATGTCGGTGAGGGTGAGGCCGCCCACCGAGTCGTCGGCAGCGGCCCCGACGTCCTCTTCGTCCACGGTTGGCCGGTCACTGGAGCCACCTGGCGGCGGCTGCTGCCTCATCTCGCCGATCACGTCACCTGTCATGTGATCGATCTGCCCTCGGCAGGGTCGTCGCGCTTCGATGCCGACACGGTGTTGACCATTCACCAACACATGGAGTCGGTCCGGCGTGTCGTCGAGGCGCTCGACGTCGACTCCATCGCCGTCGTCGGGCACGACAGCGGCGGCTTGATCGCGCGCCATGCCATGGTCGGGAACCCCCGGCTCCGCTCCATGGGCCTCATCAACACCGAACCGCCGGACCCGAGCTGGCGCTTCAAGTCGTTCGTGCAGGCCCGCAAGCTGCCCGGGCTTGCGGCTGGGCTCCGCTTCGTGTCTGGCAACCGGACCATCCGGAATTCTCGGTTGGTGTTCGGCGATGCATTCGCCGATCGTTCACACCTCGATGGTGAGTTCGCCGAGTTCTTCTTCGCACCGCTCAACGAGGAACCGGGGAAGGCCGAGGCGGCGGCCGCGCTGCTTCGCAGTTTCGACATGAAGGACTGCACCGACCTGCCCGACGTTCATCGGCGCCTCGACGTGCCCGTCAAGCTCGTGTGGGGAGCGAGGGACCCGTTCTTCCCCGTCGCCGATGCCCGAGCGATGGTGGACTCGTTCCCCAACGCATCGATCGACGTGATCGACGATGCCGGGCTGTTCTCCCACGAAGAGGCGCCTCGTGAGGTGGCAGAAGCCCTGCTGCCCACCTTGCTCGCCGACTGACCCGATCACGCGGTCGGTCGATGGCGTTGGGCGTAGGGTCCGAACCATGGCCAAGCGCACGACGGCTGAGTTGTGGGAGAAGCAGGACCTCGGGGTTGGCGATCGCCGTGGTCTGTACGACGCCGTCGCGGCGACGATCGGCGCTCGACGCGTCCTCTATCCCGGCTCCTACGTCGACATCGCCCCGTCGTTCCACTTTCCGGCTGTGACCTATGTCGACGTCGACAAGCGGGCCAAGGCCTTCTTCGCCGACGTTGATGGCGTCGCCGCCATCGTGGCGGACAACGATGGCCCGCCCGATGCCTCGGTGACCTTTCTGCACGCCGACTACACCGATCCGCTCGACCTGGACGCCGAGGCGTTCGACCTGCTGGTCTCTCTGTACGCCGGATTCGTGTCCGAGCATTGCGCCCATCACCTCCGCATCGGGGGAACCCTGCTCGTCAACTCCAGTCATGGCGACGCGGCGATGGCGTCGATCGATCGGCGGCTGGAACTGACCGGTGTCGTGATCAGCCGCGATGAGACATACAGCGTCGACACCGGTGGACTCGAGCGGTTCATGATCCCCAAGCGCGACCAAGCGATCACGGTCGAGTCGTTGCATGCGTCGGGGCGCGGCGTTGCCTACACGACGTCGCCCTTCGCCTACCTGTTCACCCGTCGACGCTGACGACGGCGCTTCGTCAGCGCTGGTGGCTGGCGGCGAAGGTGGCGGGCGGGACGCTCGTGTGGCGCTTGAAGTGCCGGCTGAAATGGGACTGGTCGTAGAAGCCGACTCGGTGTGCGACGTCCGACGGTGCGACGCCGTCGAGCAAGAGCTTGCGGGCTCGCTCGACGCGCTTGCCGATCAGGTAGGCGTGGGGGGCGACGCCGTAGGCCGCGGTGAAGCTCCGGATCAGGTGGGGTTTCGACCGGCCGAGCCGTGAGGCGACCTCGTCGAGCGTGAGTGGCTCGGCGGTTTCTTCGTCGAGCAGGAGACGCAACCGTGTCGCCGTGGTCGGATCATCGGGGACAGCGGTCGGCGTGCCCGGGCGGAGGTGATTCGTGATCCGCTCGGTGACGAGGGTGAGCGCCGAGGACGCGGCGAAGGGGTCAGCTCCCGTCTCGAGCTCTTCATGGAGCCCCGACAGGGCAGCTCGCAGAACGGGGTCGGCGATGTTGGTCTGGTCAACCGCTGCTCCGATGAGGTCGACGGGCAGGACCGACTGCTCCAGATAGAGCACGCGCTTCACGAACCCGGGTGCGCCCGACGCAGGCTCCCCGTTGTGGGTGACGCCCGGCGGAAGGATCGCGACCGTGTCGCCGACCGCGCCACACGGGCGCGAGTCGAGGTCGTAGGCGATCGCGCCGGTGTCGACGATGAGCACCGTCCAGGTGTCGTGGCTGTGCGTCGGATAGCCGTAGTCGACGATCCGGGCGTGGAACACCTCGGAGATCTCGGGGATGCCCGGGGGCTTCCAGGCTTCGACGCGGCAACTCGCGGGAAGCGGTTCACCATCGAGTGATTCGCCCGCCTCGTGAATGCCCACGTCAACAACGTACAAGACCGATCGTCGGCGGCTCCGCAGAATCGGAGCATGACCCACCCCGAACCCTTGAACCTCGCCGAGGCGCTCGCCTCCTTCGACGAGGTGTACAGCCCGCGAATCGTGACCTCGGTCAACGACTACGAGGTCCGGATCGCCCACACGCTCGGCGAACACGTCTGGCACGAGCACACCGACACCGACGAGTTCTTCTTGGTCCTCGCCGGCACGTTCGACATCGCGCTCCGCGACGCGTCGGGCGCTGAGCGAACCGTTCACCTCGGCGAAGGGGACACCTTCGTCGTGCCGAAGGGGGTCGAGCACAAACCCTCCTCGACCGGCGGGTCGATCCTCATGTTCGAACCGACGGGCACGCTGACCACCGGCGACGTGGCCGCCGACGATGTCCCCGATCACGTCGACTCGACGAGCGGTCATCGACTGTGAGCGGAGCCAAGAAGATCGCCGTCGCCGTTCGCTCCGACCTCGAGACGTGGCAGAAGCTGAACGTGATCGCCTTCATCACGAGCGGGCTCGGCGCCATCGACGCGAGTGTCCTCGGCGAGCCGTACGTCGACGGCACCGGTCGTTCCTACCCACCGATGCTCGCCTTCCCCGTTCGCGTCTACGAAGGTGACGCTGCAACCGTGCGCCGCAGCTTCGATCGAGCCCTCGGGCGTTCGCTGATGGTCAGCGTCTACACCGACGATTTGTTCGCGACCATGAACGACGACGACAACCGAGCCGCCCTCGCGGCCGTGCCGACCGGCGAGCTCGCGATCGCTGGTTTCGTCGCTGTGGGCGACCCCAAGCAAGTCGACAAGGCATTCGACAAGATCAAGCTCCACACCTGATCGACGGCCAGCACCGTGGTTCGCCTCGCCCGCGTCAACTCGACAGGAGCCGGCTGCGAGACTCGCAGCCATGACCAGCTACCGACAGCCGGGTGAAGTCGTCGTCCGACGTGAGCGGCTCGGCCTCCAGCCGGACGAGATCGTCACACCGTCGCCCGCCACGGGCGTCTGGCTGGCGCTTCCGGTGTACGTGGTCGAGGACACCGCCGACCGAATGATGACCTACACCGCGACGGGAGCGGAGCTCGGGCTCGTGCCCGGCGAGTGGCCGACCGAGGACCGGCTGCACCCCTGGCACGGTCGGACGGGCTGGACGGGGCACGGTTGCCTCATGGTGCAAGAGCCCGGCGAACACCACGCCATCTGGCACTTCTGGGATGGGGAGGACCGCACGTTCGTGTGCTGGTACCTGAACATCCAAACGGCATTCGCTCGAACCGAGGATGGTCACGACACACAAGACCTCGAGCTCGATCTCGTCGTCTTCCCCGATGGCAGTCACGTCGTGAAGGACGCCGAGGTGCTCGACGACCGTGTTGCCGAGGGCCGGTTCTCGGCCGAGCTCGTCGAGTGGATCCGTGCCTATGGCGACCAGCTCATCGCCCGACTCGAGACCGATGGGCCGTGGTGGGACACGTCGCTCGTCGACTGGGAGCCCGATCCGGCCTGGCACTCGCCCCGCCTTCCGGCGGGCTGGGATGTCGTTTGAGCGACGGGCCTGACCGCACCCGGGTGGCCCTCTTTCGAGGTGAGCCGTCGCAGCGAGCCCGAGATCGCTTGATGAGCTGGGTTGTCGGGGCGGGGCACGAGCTCCCGCGATCGACGCGACCATGCGACGCTACGTTCGGCCCATGAGGATCGTGTCGCTCTGCGGGAGTCTCGGGTCGGCTTCGGCGAACAGGGCGGCGCTCGGTCTCGCGGCGGAGCGACTGGAGGGCCGAGTCACTCTCGCCGTCGAGGATGTGCCGATCGCCGACATTCCAGCGCTCAACCCGGACCTCGTCGATGACGCCCCCGAACCGGTCGTCGCAATGCGGACCGTCATCGAATCGGCCGACGGCGTCCTCATCGCCGCCCCCGAGTACGCGGGTGGCCTGGCGGGCTCGATCAAGAACGCTCTCGATTGGCTCGTCGGCTCGTCATCGCTCTACCACCGCCCAGTCGCTGTGATGAGCGCCGGCTCGACCGGTGGTGAGTTCGCGATCGAGCAGCTCGTCCGGACCTTGAGCTGGCAGGGTGCGCTCACGGTTGATTGGCTGGGGATCAGTGCGCCGCGAACGAAGATGACGCCAGACGCCGGTTTCGTCGACGACGACACGATCGAGGCGGTCGGACGACTGGCTGATCGGCTCGTCGCGGCGGTCGAGATGGATGCGGAATCGCTCCTGGAGACGGTGACGAGCACCGTCGCTCCCTTTGGTATCGACCCCGGCCGCTTCGGCGATCTGCGCTGACCATCGCGGTCGACGGTGCCGGGGCCACCGAGGTCATCTCGGGGTGAGTGGGAACGAGGCGAAGCGTGTCTCGGTGAAGAACT
>CALLIQ010000280.1 GCA_938008925.1 uncultured Acidimicrobiales bacterium | reverse complement strand
CGCGCCGCTCATCGACGAGAATCCCGACCGCGACCCGGTCCATCGCGCCGACGTCGGCGACCTCCGCTCGCAGATCACCGATGCGCTCCGCTTGCTCCCTCCGAAGCTCAGGGCCGTCGTGGTGTTGCGAGACATCTACGACCTTCCCCACGAGGCCATCGCCGACGAACTCGGGATCACCGAGTCGGCGGCCAAGGTGCGGCTCCACCGAGCGCGCAAGCGGTTGCGTGAACGCTTGTATCCGATGAACGGCGACGAGCTCGTGGAAGCCGACGAGGAGCTGATCGAACGTGCAGGCTGACGTCGCTGTTTCATGCCGCACCGTGAGCGGCGAACTCGCTGCGCTCGTCGACGATCGAACCCCGGCCACACTGGCCCCCGAGCTCGCTCAACACCTCGGCTCGTGCCTTCGGTGCCAAGCCGAACTGGCGCAGTACCGCAAGCTCCGTCGAGCGATGCTGTCACTGCGGTCCGAGAATCTCGCCTCCGATCCAGGCCATCTGGAGGAGGTGCTCGACCTCGTCCGGCCGCCAGCCACGGTGCACAAGATCCACGGAACCAGCCGACGCAAGGCCTACATCGGTGGGATCGCCGCAGCGGCAACCGCCGGCGCGGCCGGCGCCATCGTCATCGCCTCCAAGCTCAGTCGCCAGCGCCTGGCGAGCTGACGGCAACCATCTGATCGACTCCTCAGTCGAAGAATCGCACACCACGCCAGAGCCTTGTCGGCTCGCTGCAGGCTGAACCGCCTGTTCGTCCTGCTAGTCTCTGGCCGTCCAAAGGGCACTAGCTCAATTGGTAGAGCACCGGTCTCCAAAACCGGGGGTTGGGGGTTCGAGTCCCTCGTGCCCTGCCCAGATCACCCGTACACCGATCACCCGTACACAGCACCTCGAGGCCTCCCACCATGGCGATGAACCGCGAACAGCGGCGCTACCTGCAGAAGCAGGGCCAGATCGACGACGAGGGCAATCCCGTCCAATCTCGACGAGATGCCCGCCCGCCGGCGAAGGCCGAGCGCGTTGGACCTGCGCAGTACGTGCGCGAGGTGCGCTCTGAACTCCGTCGTGTCAACTGGCCGACTCGAGCCGACGTCGTCAAGTTCACCGTCGTGGTGATCATCTCGGTGTTGATCCTGACCGCATTCATCGCCGCCGCCGACTACATCTTCGGCGAGGGCGTCCTTCGTCTCCTGGGGCTGGCAAGCAATGAGCAGTGACGTGACAGAAACCGAACTGCCGGCCGACGATGTCGTCGCCGATGCTGATGGCGACACCGCCGAGGCCGCAGACGCACCCGCCGAGGAAGCGCCGGCCGAGGAATCCGCCGACGCTGCCGAGGCTGTCGCCGATGAGGCTGTCGCCGATGAGGCTGACGCCGAACCCGTCGAGTCTGACGCTGTCGACGCCGAACCCGTCGAGGCGGATACGGCCGAGGCTGACGCTGCCGAGGCCGCCGCCGACGGTGAAGCAGAGGGTGAAGCCGCCGAGGGCGAGGTTGCCGAAGAAGAGGCGCCCAAGCCCAAGCCGGAATCGCCCTACGATCGTCCTGGTCGCTGGTACGTGCTCCACACCCAGTCGGGTTACGAGAAGAAGGTCAAGTCCAACATCGAGGCTCGTACGTCGTCGATGAACATGGAAGAGCGGATCTTCGAAGTCGTCATCCCGATGGAAGACGTCGTCGAGTTCAAGAACGGCAAGAAGGTCGTCGTTCCGAAGAAGGTCTTCCCCGGCTACTTGCTGTGCCGTATGCGCCTCGACGACGACTCGTGGTTCGTCGTGCGCAACACGCCCGGTGTCACCGGCTTCGTGGGTGCCGGCAACAAGCCGTCACCGCTGCCGCGCAAAGACGTCGAAGGCTTCCTCTCCGTCAAGGAAGAGGGCGACGACGCCTCGCGCAAGGGCCGTCCACGTCTCGAATACGAGATGGGCGAGACCGTTCGAGTCAAGGAAGGGCCATTCGCCGACTTCCAGGGCGAGATCGTCGAGATCAACGAGGACCAGCTCAAGGTCAAGGTGCTCGTCAACATCTTCGGACGAGAGACCCCTGTCGAGCTCGAGTTCGCGCAGGTCGGCAAGCTCTAGTCGGCTCGGTCCGACCGGGCCGCCCGTCGCCACAAGCCGTCGCGGTGCCGAACCTCGACGTGTCCCGATAGCATCGCAAGTCGCTCTTGGCGTGGATCTCGTCCGATTGGATGAGCTGCCACGCACCGTTTCAACTGAAGGCATCGTTCTCATGGCCAAGAAGCAAGTCATGGCAGTCGTCAAGATCCAGATCCCGGCCGGCCAGGCATCGCCTGCCCCGCCCGTCGGCACCGCGCTCGGTCCCTATGGCGTCGCCATCATGGACTTCTGCAAGGACTACAACGCCAAGACCGAAGCACAGCGGGGCGACATCGTTCCCGTCGAGATCACGATCTTCGAAGATCGCTCGTTCTCGTTCATCATGAAGACTCCGCCGACGTCGGAGCTCATCAAGAAGGCCGCCAAGATCCAAAAGGGTGCCGCCGACCCCAAGCGCGACCGCGCCGGCTCGATCACCCAGGACCAGCTCACCGAGATCGCGCAGATCAAGATGCCCGACCTCAACGCCTACGACATCGAAGCTGCCAAGCTCCAGGTCGCCGGCACCGCCCGCCAGATGGGCGTCCGGGTCCGCTGAAACCCTTCGCCTAGCGGCTCGGGTTTCTTCACGCTTGTTCGCTGGCGCTCACAAGCGCAACCAGGCGGCAGGTAGGCGAGTGCGCTGACGCTCTCGTCACACGTTCTATTCACAACAGGCTCGGCTGGGATGACCTCGCCCGTCGGCCGTACCACTGAGGGAGCCAATCATGGCAAAAGGCAAGAAGTACTCCGATGCGTCACGTCGTTACGACCGTGACCACCTCCACGCACCGAACGAGGCGCTCGACCTCGTGAAGTCGCTGGCGTCGGCCAGTTTCGACGAGTCGATCGACATCGTGATCCGTCTCGGCGTCGACCCTCGCAAGGCCGACCAGATCGTGCGTGGCACCGTGCCCCTTCCCGCCGGCACCGGCAAGGACGTTCGCGTCGCCGTGTTCGCGACCGGCGACGCTGCCACCGCAGCGAAGGAAGCCGGAGCCGACATCGTCGGTGGCGAAGAACTCGTCGAAGAGGTCTCGGGCGGCATGCTCGATTTCGACCTCGCCATCTCCACACCCGAGCTCATGCCGAAGGTCGGTGGCCTCGGCCGCGTCCTCGGCCCTCGCGGCCTCATGCCGAACCCCAAGACCGGCACCGTCACCCCCGACGTCGCCAAGGCCGTCGGCGAGTTCAAGGGCGGCACCGTCGAGTACCGCACCGACCGCTACGGAAACGTCGCCGTGTCGATCGGCAAGGCCAGCTTCGAGCCCGAGGCACTCCAGCAGAACCTCGGTGCGCTCATCGACGAGCTCAACCGTGTGAAGCCGGCATCGGCAAAGGGCCGCTACATCAAGAAGGCCACCGTGTCGGCCACGATGAGCCCGTCGGTCAAGATCGACCCGACGCAGTTCGACTCCTAGATCTTCTTCGCCCGGCATCGCCGGACGCAACACGAATGAGAGCCGCTAGCGTCTCTCATTCGAATACAGGTGCTCTCTATAGCCAGAGACATCAGGGTGCGGCCCTCGGGTCGTGGAACTCCTGACGAGGCGATCCCCTTGAAGCAGAACCCCTCCCTCTCGGAGTGGCGATGTTGTGAGTTGGTCGGCTCAGCACCGACCAACGGTCGGCGACAACACCGACCAACGGTCGGAGACAACTCCGACCGCACAACAACCACCAACCGAATGCATAGAGAGGAGGTGTGATGGACAACCCACGTTCTGACAAGGTCGCAATCGTCGACGAGGTTCGGGCTCGCCTCAGCGAAGCCGAAGCCGTGATGGTCACCGAGTACCGAGGTCTGACGGTGGATGCGCTCGCGGAACTCCGCGGTGCGCTTCGACCCTCCGGCGGCAAGTACAAGGTGTACAAGAACACCCTCGTTCGCCGAGCCGCAGCCGACGCTGGTACCGGTGATGAATTCACCGAACTGCTCGTCGGACCGACTGCGCTCGCTTTCACCGAGACCACCCCTGAGGGTGAGACCGGCGATGTTGCCGCAGTGGCCAAGACGCTTCGGGATTTCGCCAAGGCGAATCCCCATCTGATCGTGAAGGGCGGCCTTTTCGAAGGCCAGTTCGTCGACGCCGACAAACTGAAGCAGCTTGCCGACATCGAGCCGCGTGAGGTCCTCCTCGCCAAGCTCGCCGGCGCCATGGCCGCTCCGATGACCACCATGGCAGGCCTGCTCCAGGCACTGCCACGAGACCTGGCCTATGGCCTCAAGGCTCTCGTCGACCAGGGAGGCGCGCCCGGTGCACCAGCATCGGAGCCCGCCGCCGAGGAAGCCGCTGACGAAGCGGCCGCTCCTGAGGCCGACACCGCAGATGCCGGTGACGCACCCGCCGAAGCAGAGGCCGAGGCACCCGCCGACGCTCCTGCTGCTGAAGAACCCGCGGCGGATGCCGCAGCCGAAGACGCGGCGGATGCCGCATCGGAAGAACAGACTGCACCTGAGGCCGATGCCTCCGAGAATGAGAGTGAATGATCATGGGTAAGGAAGAAATCCTCGAAGCCATTGCCAACTTGTCCGTCCTCGAGCTCAGCGAGCTCGTGTCGGACTTCGAAGAGAAGTTCGGCGTCACCGCTGCAGCTCCGGTCGCCGTTGCGGCTGCCGGCGCCCCCGCTGGTGGCGGCGAAGCTGCCGAAGAAGAGAAGGACAGCTTCGACGTTGTCCTCACCGGCGACGGTGGCAAGAAGATTCAGGTCATCAAGGCCGTTCGCGAGCTCACCAGCCTCGGTCTCAAGGAGGCCAAGGAGATGGTGGAGAGCGCCCCCGCCGCCGTCCTCGAGGGTGCCTCGAAGGACGACGCCGAGGCCGCCAAGGCCAAGCTGGAAGAGTCCGGCGCTGAGGTCGAACTCAAGTGATCTGACGCAGCCTCACGGCTGCGATCACATGCGAATCGAACGGACCCGAGCCTCACGGCTCGGGTCCGTTCTGCGTTTTCGGCGGAGTGTTCGATCGGCGATCTCGACGCGCAGAGCGGCCGGTGGGCGCTCCCCGTGATGCTTCGGGGGAAAACCTTGACCTGGATGGGCAGTTTTCTTACAGTCCTCCGGCTGAGCCTGGTTGTGCCCGGGTTGGCGGCGTCATATGCTTGGCGGTTGCTGTGCCCGCGCCAGCTCGTTCGCCGACCCCCGACATGTCTCCTTTGCAGGCTTGTTGGGCTGTGCGCCCGGACTCGCGTGTGCCGGCGTCCTCATCTCGTCGCGCAATCCATGGTGGTTTCCTTTGCCTGCACGCACGCTCGCTCGCGACCGTTATTCATTCGGCAAGCTCGATGAAGCGCTTCAGCTTCCCGATCTGATTGCCATCCAGCGGGAGTCCTTCCGCTGGTTCCTCGATGAAGGGTTGGCGAACGCGTTCCGCGACATCAGCCCCATCAAGGACTTCACCGAAACGCTTCAACTCGAACTCGAGTTTGATCCGTTTGACGAGGATCTCAAGCCGATCCCGAAGTTCACGGTCGAGGAATGCAAAGAAAAGGACATGACCTACGCCGCGCCGATTTTCGTGCGCGCTCGGTTCATCAACGCCACGACCGGCGAAATCAAAGAGCAGACGGTCTTCATGGGCGACTTCCCGATGATGACCGACAAGGGCACGTTCGTGATCAACGGCACCGAGCGTGTCGTCGTCTCGCAGCTCGTTCGCTCGCCTGGCGTCATCTTCCAGCCCGGTGAGCGCTTCCGTCTTCGTAATCTCTCGAAGCACCAGATGGTCACCGGCACCGTCCACCCCTACCGCGGTGAGTGGATCGAGTTCGATGTCGAGCAAAAGCCCGGCAAGGACCCGACCGCCGGTGTGCGCGTCGCTCGCAAGCGTCGCCTGTCGCTGTTCACCATCTTGCGCGCCCTCGGGTTCGACGAGGAGAACGCTCCGGGCTTCCTCGACGCCTTCGTCAACCACTTCGACTTCCTCGAAGGGCAGTGGGAGAAGGATCGCGAGATCGCTCCGACCCAGGACGAGTCGCTCATCGAGATCTACAAGCGGGCCCGTCCGGGCGAGCCGCCGACCCTCGAAGCCGCACGCTCGTACCTCCGCAACGCGTTCTTCGAGAACCGTCGCTACGACCTCAGCCGTGTCGGTCGCTACAAGCTCAACCGCAAGCTCGGTCCGGAGCTCCAGCGTCTGCAGGAACTCTTCCCGATGCTCGGCGACCTCATGGACATGCCCGACGAGGATCAGTCGGTCCTCTCGCGCTGTGAGGTGCTGGCCGCAGCGTCCTACCTCCTCCACCTCATGGTGGCGGAGCCGGGTTACCGACTCGACGACCAGGACCACTTCGCCAATCGCCGCGTGCGGTCCGTCGGCGAGCTGATCCAGAACCAGGTCCGCATCGGCCTGTCCCGTATGGAGCGAGTCGTGCGTGAGCGCATGACCACCCAGGACGTCGAGGCGATCACGCCGCAGACCCTGATCAACATCCGGCCCGTGGTCGCTGCGATCAAGGAGTTCTTCGGAACCTCCCAGCTCTCGCAGTTCATGGACCAGATCAACCCGCTGTCGGGCCTCACCCACCGCCGTCGCCTCTCGGCGCTCGGCCCAGGTGGTTTGTCCCGTGAGCGCGCCGGCTTCGAAGTCCGAGACGTCCACTTCAGCCACTACGGCCGAATGTGTCCGATCGAGACTCCCGAAGGTCCGAACATTGGTCTGATCGGGTATCTCGCGAGTTACGCCCGAGTCAACGACTTCGGGTTCCTCGAGACGCCCTATCGAAAAGTCATCGACGGCAAGGTCACCAACGACGTGGTCTTCCTGACCGCGGATGAGGAAGAGGACTACGTCGTCGCCCAGGCGAACGCGCCGCTGAATCCAGATGGCACGTTCAAGAACGACAAGGTGCTTTCGCGTCGTTCGCCCCAGGCTGCTTCTCTGCGAGACCTCAAACTCCAGCTCGAGCGGGACATCTTCTTCGGTGCGACGACAGAGATTTCTGCAGTCGAGCCCATCGAGGTCCAGATGATGGACGTCTCGCCCAAGCAGATTGTCTCCATCGGAACGGGTCTGATTCCGTTCCTGGAGCACGATGACGCAAACCGAGCCCTCATGGGGGCCAACATGCAGCGTCAGGCCGTCCCCCTCATCACCCCGGAAAGCCCATACATCGGCACCGGCATTGAGGCTCGGGCCGGGCACGACGCTGCGGACACGCTGGTCGCGATCGAAGACGGCATCGTCATCGACGTCGACGGACAGCAGATCACGGTTGAGTACAAGCAGTCCGGCAAGAAGGTGTATCGCCTTCTCAAGTACGAGCGCTCCAACCAGGACACCTGCATCAACCAAAAGCCACGCGTTGAAGCTGGCGATGCATTCAAGGCTGGCGAACTTCTCGCAGACGGCCCGTCCACAGACTTCGGTGAGCTTGCACTTGGCAAGAACCTCGTCGTGGCGTTCATGCCGTGGGAGGGCTACAACTTCGAGGACGCGATCATCCTTTCGGAGCGTCTCGTCCGTGACGACGTGCTCACCTCCATCCACATTCATGAGCATGAAATCGATGCCCGCGACACCAAGCTCGGACCAGAAGAGATCACCCGGGATATCCCGAACCTCTCCGACGACATTCTTGCGGACCTTGACGAGCGCGGCATCGTGCGAGTCGGTGCAGATGTTGGTCCCG
>CALLIQ010000279.1 GCA_938008925.1 uncultured Acidimicrobiales bacterium | reverse complement strand
TCTCCAGAAGGTGCGGGGAGTGAAAACTGACCGCCGGGTAACCGTTTGGGATTGGCATCCTCTCGGGGTGACTCGAACGATCCCTGTTCCCACCGTCGCGCAGGTCAAGGCGGTGGTCCCGGCCGAGTGCTACGAACGGCGGCTGTCGACGTCGCTCCGCTACGCCGCGGTGTCGCTCATCCTCACGCTGGCGACGGCGGCCCTGGCTTGGCGCTTCATCCCGCTCGAGTGGGCGTGGACGCCCGCATGGCTGCTCTATGCCTACGTGAACGGCACGATTGCCGTCGGACTGTGGGTCATCGCCCACGAGTGTGGCCACCGAGGCTTCGCCGAGGGAACCAAGGTGCAAGACACCATCGGGTTCGTCCTGCATTCAGCCCTGCTCGTCCCGTACTTCTCGTGGCAACGAAGCCACGCCATCCATCACGGTCGAACCAATCACGTGATCGAGGGCGAGACCCACGTGCCAAAGCGCGCCACCACCTCGCATGGGGCTCGGACGATGCGCACCCAGGCTCGACTCGGATCGACGACGCACGGCCTGCTCACCATCGCATCGCGGCTCGGCTTCGGCTGGCCCGTGTATCTGATCGCCGGGTCGACCGGTGGTGCCGAGCGGGGCGTGACCAACCACTTCTGGCCGATCCGCCCGTTCTCGGGCGCGCTGTTTCCCGATCGGTGGCGAGCGAAGGTCTGGTGGTCGGCGCTCGGTGTCACCACCGTCGTCGGCCTGCTCGCATGGTGGGCCGTGGCCGGGGGAGTGACACAGGTGTTGGCCCTCTACGTGGGCCCCTACCTGGTCGTGAACGCCTGGCTGGTCACCTACACGTGGCTGCAGCACACCGATGTCGACGTGCCCCACTACGACGGCGACGACTGGAGTTTCATGTCGGGCGCTTTCTGCACCATCGACCGCCCCTATGGGCCGATCGCCGACTTCCTTCATCACCGCATCGGCACCACGCACGTCGCTCACCACATCGACGCGAAGATCCCGCACTATCAGGCTCGCAAGGCGACCGCCGCCATCGCCGCCGCGTTCCCCGATCACTACCGCCACGATCCCACGCCGGTCCGACGAGCCCTCTGGCGGGTGGCCACTCGCTGCCACGTCGTCGCCGAGACCGACGACGGTTGGCGTTTCGAGCCGGAGTTGGCGGTCGAGTCCGGCGCACCCCGTGACCTCGTGGCCTAGCGCTCGATCGAATCGCTGAGCAGGGCGATCAACCGATCCGGTTGCTCGAGATGGACGTAGTGGCCACATTCAGCCACGAGGTGGAAGGTCCGATTCGGACCGGTGGCGAGCTTGCGCACCAACGTGGGCGACGGCGCCTCATCGTGCTCGCCGCTGATCCCCACCAGCGGACCGGTCCAACGATCGAGGAACTCGGCGTCGTCTCGGCGCTCGTGGAATGCCCGGACACCATCGATGACGCGAGCGGCCGGCCTGGCGACCGCCGCTCGGCGGGCGAGTTCTCGATGCGCGGCCGAGGCGGTCGGGCCGAGCATGGGCTCCCAGATCGATTCCCATGCGGCGGCGACGCCGTGTTCGGTGATCCGGTCGACGGCGCGGTCGCGAGCGCCGAGGTCACGATTGGCCCCTGCCTTCGCTCCGATCATGACGATGCCCTCGACGAGATCGGGGCGGGCCCGAGCGACCTCGACTGCGGCGGAGCCGCCGATCGACTCGCCGATCACCACGAGCGGCACATCGCCGGTCGACGCCAGGGCCGCCTCAGCCCAGGATCGAACGCTCCCGCCGGCCGGGAGCTCCGGTGCGATCCAGGTGCGGCCGAGGCGAGGGGCCACGTCGTCCCACATGCCACCGTCGAACGGCAGCGCGTGGAAGAACACGAGCACAGGCTCCCGGACAGATGCCTCGCGCACGGGTGACTCGCCCGACTGAACGGTCAGCCGTTCTGGACGAACTCGACCCAGTTGCCGTCCGGGTCCTCCACCATGGCGATCGTGACGCCGGGGCGCACCTCAGTGACCGGTACGGCGATGGGCACGTCAGCGGCCTCGCAAGCCGCCACGATCTCGGTCAGATTCGACACGATCATCGTGAAGTACCGCATCCCGAGGCGGGCCGGGATACCGCCCTCCGATGTGTCAGCGGGGGTGTTGGTCAGCGAGACGAGCTTGATCAGGGTGTCTCCGCAGTTGAGGCGATGCATCGTCCCGCCGCCAGCGATGGGCATCGGGGTGTCCATCACGTGCTCGAAGCCGAGCAGGTCGCGGTAGAAGGCGAGCGCTCGATCGCTGTCGGAGATCACGATGCCGAGATCGATCGCTTGTTTTGCCAGTTTCACGGTCATGGCGGGGGACGCTAACGGTCGACGGCCAACCGATCCAGCCCGGTCCCAGAGGCCTGTCGTAGCTGGGCAAGGTCCCCTGTCACACGGGAAAACGCCAATTCCGGCCTATGCTGGACGGTCACTGTCCTGCCTCTCACCCTCACGGAGAGAGGCCAAACAGCCGCCGACCACCCCCCGAACTCCTCCTGCCGAGCGCTCAAGCGAGAGCTCCACCGCGCGGGTCCTGACGGGAATCCGATCGGTTCGCGGCTGCGAATGCAAGGAGCGACTCATGGGCAAGCAGCGATCGAGTTTTGCGAAACTGCAGCGTGACCGGGCCAAGGCCGCCAAGAAGGCTGCCAAGCAGGCCGCCAAGCACGGTGACAAGGGCGTCGATCCGTTCGGCCCCCTCGCCGGCACCGATCTCGAGGCCGAGCCCGAGACGAGCACCCTGGATGAGAACGCCACCGTCGCGGCGATGTTCGAGGGCAAGGACGAACTGTCCGCTCCCGAGCTCCTCGCCATGATCGAAGAGATCCACAAGAAGCGCGAAGCCGGCCTCATCTCCGAGGAAGACTTCGAGGACGCGAAGGTCGAGATCTTCGCCCGCCTCCCGATCGACTGAGCGCCGTTCGCGCCGTTCGCGCCGTTCGCTTCGCTCACTTACCGAGTTGTTCGCGCCGTTCGCTTCGCTCACTTACCGAGTTGTTCGCTAGCGCTCACAACTCGCGATCGGTGGGCTTGGGCTGAGTGGTGAGTCGGCCTGTAAGCGGGATTCTGTTCTCGCGGCCATCGCTGGTCGCGATTGGTGACCATCCATCTGTGCGACCTACCTGAAGGGTTCGCTTCGGCGAGCCGGAGCGAGGACGAACAGCCCGTCCCTTCGTCTTGGTCTTGCTCCCAGTGGGGTTTACCGAGCCACTCGGGTCGCCCCGAATGCTGGTGCGCTCTTACCGCACCGTTTCACCCTTACCTGTGACCGCAAGCGGCCCATCGGCGGTCTGTTTTCTGTGGCACTTTCCTGCGGGTCGCCCCGACTGCCGACCACGCTCGGAAACCGACCGCAACCGACAGCACTGTGTTCTGCGGAGTCCCGACTTTCCTCGACCGTCACGCCGGAGCGTGCCGGCCGCGGCCACCCGGCCGACTCACCGGGGGTGATGCTAACCGCTGCGCCGTCCGTACCAGTCGGCGAACAACGCACCGGCGACGCCGCAGAACGACGCCAGGATGGCCGACATCGGATAGGTGGCGAGATTGATGTCACCACCGGTGATGAGGATGCGAAGCGTGCCGAAGATCTGCACCACCGCGTAGCAGGCGAACGCGGCGAGGGCCCCGTGAATCATCGGGGTGTCGCTTCGGAGCCGCCCAGCGCCGAAGCCGGCGATGATGAAGCCCAACAAGATGATCGAGACGAAGATGAACCCGAGTCCCGGGCGACGGTCTTCGCCGACCAACAGGGCGGAGAGCAGGGCTGCCGGGACGATCAGCATGAGTCCTGCTGTCGCGGACGTGCGGATCACGCGCCAATCGATGGGCTGCAGTGCGCCGTCGCTCATGAGGCTCCTCGGATCATGGCAAAACACTACTGCCCACCAGGGGCGCTCTCGTCACCCGCCGAGGGTCACGTCAGAACTGGGTCCAGCGAGCCGTTGACCCAGCTCCACGGTCTGTTCATCGGCGGTTCATCGAACGGTCAAGGTGTCGACACGCTGGCTGAGTTCGATGTCGCCATGGACGTGATGGCGAACCCTCGGACAGCAGACCTCGAGTGGAAGTCGACCGGGCTCTGCCAGAGCTCGGACGTGGCGGTGTTCTTCCCCGAACGAGACAACCGAACAGCGGTCGAGCGGGCGAAAGCGATCTGCATGTTGTGCTCCGTTCGGCCCCGGTGCCTGGACCATGCCATGACCGTGCGCGAGCCGGCGGGCGTGTGGGGAGGAACCGATGAGTGGGAACGCCGGCGCCAGTGGCGAGCGGAAGGAAGACGACAGCGCTTGTGACGCCTCGGGACTACCGTCTTCGCCGTGACGAAAGAAGAACGTTCCGCCGACGACGACCCGACCCTGGAAGCGGTCGGTGGCTGGTCGACCCTCATCGGCAAGGCCAGTGACGGCATCGACCTGACCGAGGGCGAGTCCTATGCGGCCATGGCCGAGATTCTCGATGGCGGTGCGACGGCCGCCCAGCTCGCTGGTTTCGTCATCGCCCTTCGAACCAAGGGTGAGAGTGTCATCGAGATGACGGGCATGGTCCGGGCCATGCGTTCGGCTGCCGAGCCCCTGCAGGCGCCCGATGGCGCAATCGACATCGTGGGCACGGGTGGGTCTCGCCATCGGCGC
This sequence comes from uncultured Acidimicrobiales bacterium, assembly GCA_938008925.1. Classification (GTDB taxonomy): domain Bacteria; phylum Actinomycetota; class Acidimicrobiia; order Acidimicrobiales; family SZUA-35; genus CALEWY01. The sequence goes on along the minus strand of CALLIQ010000279.1, from coordinate 269 downwards.
AGCCATGCGCTCAACGTCTCGACGATGGCCTCGTTCGTCGCCGCCTCGGCGGGGAGCATCGTGTGCAAGCACGGGAACTACCGGGCCTCGTCGACCTCGGGCGCTTTCGACTTCCTCGCTGCGGTCGGTGTCGACGTCGACATCGAGCCAGCCGCGCTCGAGGCGCAGATGCGCGATCATGGCCTCGGGTTCGCCCTCGCAAAGCGGTTCCATCCGGCGATGCGCCACGCCGGACCCGTCCGGTCCGAGCTTGGCGTGCCGACCGTGTT